>DATGVY010000469.1:0-10109 GCA_035299845.1 Streptosporangiaceae bacterium | reverse complement strand
CCCGCACCGCGCGGACCGCGTTGACCGATGTGAACGCGATCCACTGATACCGCCCGGTCACCAGGCCCTTCACGGCGCGTTCCATCTGCTGCGGCGTGCGGGGCGGCTCGACGGCGATGGTCGGCACCTGCTCAGGAACCGCGCCGTGCGTGCGCAGCCGGTCGGACACCGTTTCCGCCTGCTCCTTCGTCCGCGGCACCAGGATCCGCCAGCCGAAGAGCGGCTTGGTCTCGAACCAGGACAGCGCATGCTGCGCCGCGATGCCCTCCCCGACGACGGCGATGGCCGGCCCGTCGGCGGTCAGCAGGCTGATCCCCGCCGCCTTGAGGTCCGCGGAAACGGACCCGAGCGTGGCCACCACGGTCTGCTGGTCAGTAGTGGTGCCGTTCCAGGTGATGGCGAACGGGGTGCTCTCCTTCCAGCCGACCGCCACCAGCATCTTGGCCAGATCGGCCGGGCCGGTCTCGGCGCCAAGGATCACCAGGCTGCCTGGTCCCGACGACAGCCGGCTGACCTCGGCGGCATGGACGATCCGCACGTCGCCGCTGCCGTCCGAGGTGAGCGGGATCCCGGCGTAGGCGGGCACGGCGGTCGCCGACGGCACGCCGGGGACGATCTCAACGGGGACCCGTGCCTTCACGCAGGCCGCGGCCTCAGCAGCCGCATGGCAGAACAGGAAGGGATCCCCGCTGTACAGCCGGATCGCGAGCTGGCCGGCCTTGGCCGCCTTCACCAGCAGCCGCGGGTCCTGCGAAAGGGCACCGGAGTCGGCGACGACCGCCTCCGGCGGCAGCAGGTGCCGGACCCGCCCGGCTATCTCCGGGCTCGCGACCACCAGGTCGGCCTGGCCGAGCAGCGCCGCGGCACGCAGCGTCAGCAGCCCTTCGTCACCCGGCCCGGCGCCGACGAAGGCGACCCGGCCCGCGGCCGGCTTCGGCGCCGCGCTGGCTGCTGTCTTGTCTGTCACGGGTATGGGGTTCACCTGTCATCATCCCCGCTGCTGATGTGCCCATCGGACACGGCCATGTACCGTCCAGCGCCACGGCGCAGCAACTCGGCGGCCACCTCGCGGCCGAGGCTGATGGCCTCCGCCGCAGGACCGCCTGCGCTGGCCCGCACCACCGTTCCCCCGTTGGCGGCCACCACCACAGCCTGCAGCCGCAATGTTTCCGTTCCGGCAGCATACGCGCCAATGGGGGCGCTGCAGCCGGCCTGGAGCGCGGCGAGCACGCCGCGTTCCGCGCTGGTCGCCGCGTTGGTCGCCGGGTCATCCGCGCAGGCCAGCAGGCTCGCAAGGTCTGGCCGGCCGGCGCTGCACTCTACCGCGAGCGCGCCCTGCCCCGCCGCAGGGAGCATCTCGTCTGGCTCGAAGACCTGGGTAACCGCGTCCAGGCGGCCGATCCTGGCCAGGCCGGCATAAGCGAGCACGACAGCGTCAACTTCCCCAGACTCGACCCTGGACAGCCGGGTGCCCGCATTCCCCCGCACCGGGACAGGCCGCAGGTCCGGTCGCAGCAGCAGCAGCTGGGCGGCGCGCCGCGGCGAGCCGGTGCCGATCCGTGCCGCGGGCGGCAGGTCAGCGAGCTTGGCGCCGGCCCGCGCCGCCAGCGCATCCCGCGGGTCATCCCGCTGCGTCACCGCGGCCAGCGCGATTCCCGCGGCCGGGCTGGCCGGCAAGTCCTTCAGCGAGTGCACGGCAAAGTCGACCTCGCCGTGCAGCAGGCACGCCCGCAGGCCGCTGACGAATACGCCCGTGCCGCCGATCTGGGCCAGCTCTGCCCGGCTGACGTCGCCGAACGTGGTGATCCCGACGAGCTCGACCTGGCGTCCCGTCCGCTCGGTGATCAGGCCGGCCACCCGCCGGGACTGAGCCATCGCCATCGGGCTCTTGCGCGTGCCAAGCCGTAGCGGCGCGAATGTCACGGCGATACCTCCTTGCCCGGCCACGGCACCAGCCCCGGATCGGCGCGGACCACTGCCTGCACGGCGTCCGGGTCAAGGTCGAAGAGCACGCGCAGGGCCGCCTCGTATGAGTCGGCACCAGGCGAGCCTGCCAGCTCCTTGACCCGCACGGTGGGAGCATGCAGCAGCTTGTCCGCCACCCTGCGCATCGACTGGGCGATCTCCCTGTGCGTGCGGGCATCCAGGCCGTCGAGCCGCCCCGCCAGCCGGGCAAGCTCAGCCTGCACGACCCCGGCGGCCTTGGCGCGCAGCGCCACCACGGTCGGGGCCACCCTGGCCGCCCGGTCCGCCGACGCCTGCGCCGCGAATTCCTCCGCGACGATCTGCCAGACCGCCGCCACGTGCTCGTCGTGCGCCGCTGCCCTCGGCAGGCCGTCCGGTCCCGCGTCCCGCAGTTCCTCAAGGCCGATCACGCAGACGCCAGGAAGCCGGCCAGCGGCGGGGTCGACGTCCCGCGGCAGCGCAAGATCGAGCAGGACGAGCGGGCGGGCTGGCGCCCTGGCGCCCAGCGCGTCCTCGACCGACTCCGCCGAGATCACGAACCCGGGCGCCCCTGTGCAGGACACGACCAGGTCGGCGGCCGCGATCTCGGCAGGCAGCCGGGACAGCTCGGCCGCGGTCCCGGAGACCGTCGCCGCGAGCCGCCGCGCATGTTCATGACTGCGATTCGCGACGACAATCCTCGCCGCGCCCATCCGCGCCGATGTGGCAACGGCGAGCGAGCTCATTGACCCAGCCCCGACCACGAGCACGCTCACCGCGGCCAGCGAACTCTGGCCGGCCGCCGCGGCTGGCACGGCGCCGGCTGGCATGGCGCCCGCTGGCACGGCGCCCGCTGGCACCGCGCCCGCTGGCACCGCGCCCGCTGGCACCGCGGCGGCCGGCCCTGTGCGCAGGCGCCCCGCGGCTGCCGCTAGCCCGACGCCTACCAGGCTGGCGCCCGCCCGGCCGATGCCGGTCTCGGCGTGCGCTCGCTTGCCGGCCCGCAGCGCGTGGGTGCCCAGGTCGGAGAGGGCACGGTCGAGGGTGCCCTGTTCCCTGGCGGCGTGCAGCGCCTGGCGCACCTGGCCGAGTATCTGGCTCTCGCCCACCACCATCGAGTCAAGCCCGCAGGCGACCGCCAGCAGATGCTGCACGGCGCGGTCCTCGTAGTGCACGTACAAGTGCGGGGTGAGCGCCGCGAGCGGGATGCCCGAGTGCCTGGCCAGCAGCTCGCAGATGGCCGCGACGCCGCCGTGGAATTTGTCGACGTCGGCGTATATCTCCGCGCGGTTACAGGTGCTGATGACGAAGGTTCCGGCTACATTGTCCGCGCTGGAGACGTCGTGCAGCAGCTTGCCGAGCGCATCGCCGGCCGCCATGGTTCGCTCCAGCGTGGCGAGCGATGCGCTCTTGTGGCTGAGGCCCACCACGAGCACGCTCATGTCGCTATCGCCTGCGCTTCCGGCTCGGTGTCACCCTCCATGGCCGCTGCCATGCCCGCAGCGCGGACGGACCCGAATCCACCCCGCCGCCGGGCCTGATGCGTTCCCCAGCCGGGCTCAGCGTCGGCTACCCGGACCACGGCACGACGCTGTGCATGAAAGGCGAGAATCTGCAACTCGATCGACAGGTCGACCTTACGCACATCGACCCCCGAAGGCACGCTTAGCACGACGGGCGCGAAATTCAGGATGCTCGTGACCCCGGCCGCGACTAGCCGGTCACAGACGTCCTGCGCGGTGCCGGCGGGCGTGGCGATCACCCCGATCGAGATCTCGTGCCTGGCCACTACGGACTCGATTCCGTCGGCGTGCCGCACGACATGACCGGCGATCGATTTGCCGACCACGGCGGGATCGGCGTCGAGCAGCGCGGCGACGCGGAAGCCGCGGGACGCGAAGCCCCCGTAGTTGGCGAGGGCCCGGCCCAGGTTTCCGGCACCGACGATGACGACCGGCCAGTCCTGGGTCAGGCCAAGTTCCCTGGACACCTGGTACACGAGGTACTCGACGTCATAGCCGACCCCGCGAGTGCCGTAAGAGCCGAGGTGCGAGAGATCCTTGCGGAGCTTGGCTGAATTGACCCCGGCGGCCGAGGCGAGCTCCTCGCTCGACACGGTGGCGATGCCGCGGTCGGCGAGTGCATACAGCGTCCGCAGGTACACCGGGAGGCGGGCAACTGTCGCCTCCGGTATGCCCTGACTGCCGTTGTCTGATACAGGACGGCGGGACATTCGCCGGCACTCCTGGGGATAGACGCGGCGTGCACGCGGGCCGGCATGAGCCCGGCGTGGCAGCATTTCGCTTTCACGGTACGCCCTTGTGAACGTTTGCACAAAGTCGGCCGGACTTGTCGCAGGGAACGGCTATCCGCGCAGCGCGGCCCGCAGCCCGTCCCCGGCTATCCGCGCAGCGCGGCCCGCAGCCCGTCCCCGGCTACCCGCGCAGCGCGGCCCGCAGCCTGTCCTCGTCTACCCGCCAGAAGTCATGCTGCACGCCGTCGATCAGCGTCACCGGGATCTGCTCGCCGTACGCCCGGAGGTCGCCGGGTGACCGGGTGATGTCGCGTTCCTCCCAGCTCACGCCCAGCTCGCCGGCGACGCGCGCGATGATGGCCCGGGCGTCGTCGCACAGGTGACAGCCCGGCCGCGATAGCAGGGTGACTGTCCGCCTCCCGTGCTTCGCAGGCTCTCCGGCCGCCGCGGCGGTATCCATCACGGCAGCCGCTGCGATCCCTGCCCCAGGCCGGCCGGCCCGCCACCGCCGCCAGGGCCGCCCGCATGCCCCGGCACGGCTCCGCCCCGGACCCCCGTGCCCAGCGGCGCGCCGGGAGCCTCCGGGGCCGCGGCATCCGCCCGCTCCTCCCCCGGCACGCTGAGCAGGTCAGAGATGGACGGGATCGCAGAGACCTTAGCCCGCTGCAACCCGAGCTCGATCACGTTAGTGGCGAGCACGTACGGCCTCCGGTCCACCTCAAACTTGGCGATGTAGGGCTGGAGCTTGTGTTCCTCGTAGGCTTCCCGGTCCCGGTAGACCTCATAGAGAATCCGCTGCATCGGCGCCGACGGCACCGCGTGCACGATGTAGACGAGCGTGTCGGGCTCGTGGGTGCGGACCAGATCGACGACCTCTTCCGTCAGGCCGTCGAACGCATCCACCCGATCCTCCAGCAGCGTGTAGATCTCAATCTGGCCGAAGAGCCGTGCCCATGCCTCGTGATCCTCGGCGGCCGGCAGGCCAGGCTGGCCTGGCGGCAGGCCCGGATGCCCCGGCTGCAGCATCCCCGGCGGCGGCCCCCCGGGCGGCATCCCCGGTGGCGGCATCCCGGGCGGCATCCCCGGCTGTCCGGCCAGGCCCGCGTCGCTCGCCTCGTCGTCCGGCCCGTAACCGGCGCCGACCGCGAGGCCGCCGCCATTGCCCATGTCATCGGCGTACTGCCGGTAGCCGGACTGATCGATGTCGGCATCGTCGTAGCCCGGATCGCCGGGGTACGGCCCGTACTCTCCGACGGCCGGGTGCCGACCACCGCCGCCGGCATCGTTGAGCGGATCGTAGCCGCCAGTCTCGTCGTCATCCCACGGGGGGCGACTCCCCTGATGCACGACATCGAGCCGGATGCGCTGCACCCGGGACACAGCGAGCCAGGTCAGCGCCACAGCGAGAACGCAGAGAAGGGGGAACGCTCGGGACACCCGGATCCCGACCGTGCTGCCGGCCAGCGCGGCGAGTCCGGGAAGAGCCAGGGCCAGGGCGGCGATGCTGGCCGCGGCGACAGCCGGCCAGGTGGCCCGCCAGGCCGGGTCATGCCGGGAACGGCCTGCCGTCAGGGTGATGGCGATCAGCGCGACCAGCGCGGTGAACGGCACGAGCACATACGTCAGCAGCGAGGCCGAGATCGGCTGGTAGTACACCCACGCGGCAGGAAACGCCTTGCTGAACACCGCCGAGCCCAGCGGGTCGGTGGCCAGGATCACCAGGCCCACGACCCCCAGCGCTGAGACGGCCAGCCGTGCCGCAAACCGCACCGGCAGGCTGCGCGCAGCTACCTCGGCGATACCGAGCGCGAGGCCCAGGGTGGCGATCACCTGCGCGCCTAGCTGGACCGCGCGGAATGTCGTCGAGCTGAAGCCCGCGGCGAACCCTGCCGCCTGGGCGACAAGTGCCACCGCGAGGCCGAACATCGCGCAGGTCCAGGCGATGAGATCGGTACGGGGCAGGCGGGCGCACCGCATCGCCATCGCGAGAATGCCCGCAAGGGCGAGCAGCACGCCGGCGAATGCCACTATCAGCGAGATAGACATTGCTGCCTATGGTGCACGACGCGCAGCGTTGACGCGAACGTGATGCGACAGCCCGCAGGGCCGTCTCGCTGGCAGCGTGACCAGCGATCATGCCGCATCGCCGAAATGCAGGCTGGCCTGCCGGGCGGCGGCACGGGATTTGCCGGGGACCGGCGCCAGTAGGCTCGTGCACATGAGGCAGCTGCTGGGAGAGCGCAGCCCGGCGGGCCGGTCACGTGGTGATGGCCAGGGCGAGCCTGCTGGCAGGGCATGGCTGAGCCTGAGCCGCGGGAGGGCCGACCGCAGCGGGCGGGCCGCACTGGCCGGGGCGGCGGCGGCCGCAGTCGCCGAGGTCGAGCCGCCGCCGCCGGTCTATGATCCCGCGGCCGCGGCCTTCTTCGACGTGGACAACACGCTCATGCGGGGCGCGTCCATCTACCACTTTGCCCGCGGGCTGGCGGTGCGCAAGATGTTCGGGCCCCGCGACCTGGTGAGGCTGACCTGGGGGCAGCTGTCATTCCGGGTGCGCGGCGCCGAGAACTCCGACCACATCGATGCAGCGCAGCAGGCCGCCCTTGCGTTCGTTGCCGGTCACCGGGTGGCGGACGTCGTCGCCCTGGGCGAGGAGATCTACGACGACACCATGGCCAGCCGCATGTGGGAAGGCTCCATGAAGCTGACCCGGCGCCACCTGGAAGCCGGGCAGCGGGTCTGGCTGGTCACGGCCACGCCGGTGGAACTCGCCAATATCATCGCCCGCAGGCTTGGCCTGACCGGTGCTCTCGGCACCGTCGCGGAAAGCGTGCGGGGCGTCTACACCGGCCGCCTGGTCGGCGGCCTGCTGCACGGCGAGGCCAAGGCGGCCGCGATCCGCGCCCTCGCCGGGCGCGAGGGGCTGGACCTGTCGCGCTGCACGGCCTATAGCGACTCAGCCAACGACCTGCCCATGCTGTCGCTCGTCGGGCACCCCAACGTGGTCAATCCCGACGCCGAGCTCCGCGCCGAGGCGAAGCTGCATGGCTGGCCCGTGCATGATTTCCGGTCAGGCCGGCGGGTCACGTCGATTGCGCTGCCGGTCGCCGCCGGTGCTGGCGCCGTCGCCGGCGGGCTGGTGGCCGGCGTCGCGCTGCGCCGCCGCCGAGCCGGCGCTAGCTGAACGCCGGGCCGCGGTCCAGGACGAGCTGGTCGAGCTTTTGCTGAATAATGTCGCGTACTTTGCCGCCAAGCTCGGCAACCGCCGCCGGATGAGCCTGCCCGGCCACCGTGTAGTCGCCGGTCGGCACCGGAGGGCAGAATTCGATAAGCCAGTTAGATGGCAGCGGGATGGCGCCGAGCGGGCCGAGCCACGGAAATAGCGGCGTCACCGGGAAATACGGAAGCCGGAGTATTCGCGCGAGTGCTCCGGCATTCCCGATCATTGGATAGATCTCCTCTGCCCCGACGATCGCGCACGGGATGATCGGCACGCCAGCCTCTATCGCCGTCGCGGCGAAGCCGCCGCGGCCAAAGCGCTGCAGCCGGTAGCGCTCGCTGTAGGGCTTCCCGATTCCCTTGAAGCCCTCAGGAAACACGCCGACGATCTCGCCCGCGGTGAGCAGCCGCGCGGCCTCGGCCGGGCAGGCCCTGGTGTGCCCGCTTTTCCTGGCCAGGGTCGCCAGGCCGGGAATCGCGTAGACCAGGTCGGCACCGAGCAGGCGCAGATTCCGGTGACTCGGATGCTCGTCGAACAGCCCCGTGTGGAGCATGATCGCATCGAACGGGAGGACTCCCGAGTGGTTGGCGACGACGAGCGCCGGGCCCGAGGCCGGCACATGCTCAAGCCCGCGCATGCGGACCCGGAACCACTGCCGGTAGACCACCCGGGAAACAGGCATCACTACCGAGGCGTGGAAATCGGGATCGAAACCAGACTCGTCGATGTCGTAGTCGCCAGCTGCCCGCCGGCGCGCGAAGTCGGCCACGCCCGCGGCCCGCTGCCGCCATCTGCTCACGTGTCCGGCCTGAGGCTGGCTCATCATGCCTTCCCCGGGCGCTGCCGCGGGTGCCCACGACACCGCCGCGGGAGCGCAGCCCACCCGGCAGCCGGGCGGGCAGCCTAGCGCGCCCTACTTCTTGTTCCTGCGCTGAACCCGGGTCTTCCGCAGCAGCTTGCGGTGCTTCTTTTTGGCCATTCGCTTGCGGCGCTTCTTGATGACTGAGCCCATGAAACCACCCTCGCTCGGTGTCTTGGCTGACGGGCATGCCTGCTCCGCACGCCCCACGCCGGGCGGCTTGCACGCTTCGACGAACAGCGTACTCCCGGTCGCTTACCGCTCAACTCATCCCGGCTGGCTGCGCTGCCGCTGGCAGCACCCTGACCGCCACCGGGATGGCCGGCTGCGGGATCGGCCGGCCAGCGCGGGGCTAGGTGGTCCCGACGAAGGCATCCCGCAAGTACTGGTTGACAGCCTGCTCAGGAACGCGGAACGAGCGGCCGACTCTGATCGCCTCAAGCTCGCCCGAGTGCACCAGGCGGTAGACCGTCATCTTGGACACTCGCATGATCGTGGCGACCTCGGCCACGGTCAGGAACCTGACGTCACTAAGGGGAGTTGCGTCTGCTGCCATCCTGAGCCCTCTTCCGGCGAAGCTGTGTGCGCCGAGCCGGATTCGGCGCACCAGTCACGTCCGTCTCCAGCGTAAGTCCTGTGCGGAAAAGGGCAACCCCGGCAGGATCTCAAATTAACTGGATCTGGCGCCGGGGCTCCATGCCGTTCGGCTGCCGATCTCCGCAGCAGCTCGGCGGCCGAACTGATCGGGCGCCTGCCATTCTGGCTATGCCGATACAGCCAATCCGCGGCAGGGAATGGCACTGAGCCGTCAAACGGCGCCGGCCAGCGCCTAACCGGTGCTAGCACAGCGTCTAACCTGCGCAATGCGCTGTCCCTAACCTGCGCTGGGCACAGCGTCTGACCTGCCCGATGCACGCCGCCTGACCTGCGCTGGGCACAGCGTCTGACCTGCCCGACGCACGCCGCTAACCTGCGCCGAGCTCGCGGCCGCGTTCACTCGCCGCCTCGATCGCGGCGAGGATCGCCGCGCGCACTGAGTGCCTCTCCAGCTCGCGGATGGCATTGATAGTGGTACCGCCAGGCGACGTAACTGCCTCACGCAAGATCACCGGATGCTCGCCGGATTCCCGCAGCATCGTTGCCGCGCCGTAGACCGCCTGGGTGACCATTTCCAGCGCGTTGCCGCGTGCCATGCCGAGCAGGATTCCGGCATCGACCATTGCCTCGACCAGGTAGTACACGTAGGCCGGCCCGCTCCCGGACAGGGCGGTGGCGGCATTCTGCTGCGATTCAGGTATCCGCAGCACCTTGCCGACCGGGCGCAGCAGTTCCTCGGCCCGGCGCAGGTGATCCTCGCCCGCATGCGTGCCTGCCGAGATCACGCTCATGGCCTCGTCGACAAGCACCGGCGTATTGGACATCACCCGCACCACCGGGACTGCCCCCGGCAGGTGGCGCTCGATGAACGATGTCGTGATGCCGGCGGCCACCGAGATCACCAGGCGGCCGGCTGGCATCGCCGGGGCGATTTCCTCCAGCAGCATCGCCATGTCCTGCGGCTTCACGGTGATGATGAGCGTATCGGCGCGGCTAGCTGCCTCGGCCGCAGTCAGCACCTCGATCCCGTGCGCCTCGCGCAGCTGGCTGGCCCGCTCTGGCCGGCGAGCGGCGGCGATGACGTCCGACGGCGGCACGCCGGCCCGGAGCATCCCCGAGAGCAGCGCCTCGCCCATTTTCCCGGCTCCGAGGACTCCGATCACGCCAGGGAGCCTACCGGGGCGGCGCCCTTCGGCCGGCCTGCCGGCCCCACCTTTCATGATCCCGGGGATTTCTCA
>DATGVY010000468.1:0-3393 GCA_035299845.1 Streptosporangiaceae bacterium | reverse complement strand
GTCGGGGGCCTCTCCGCTTTGCCCTGGCGATCTGCACGATCCAGGTGGGCGCGCTGACGGCGATCCGGGGCGTGGTGGCCATCAACCCGGCCAGCTGGTGGCAGTACCTCCTCCCCTTCGCGCTGGTCGTGGTCCCAGCGCTCTTCGCAGCCGTGATCCTGAGCCGGCTGGGTTGGTGGCGGCTGGTCGGGTTCACGCCTCCAGCCGAGTGGCGCCCCTCTCCGGTGGTGGTGCCGCTGATGCTGACGCTCGTCCTGCCGGCGGTCGGGCTCTCCGCCCACGGGTTCATGCCCACGACCGCCATGATCCTGGCCCTGCAGGTCGGCTTCATGCTGATCGACGTCTCCATGGAAGAGGTCATCTATCGGGGCGTCGTGCTCGAGGCGCTGCGGCCGTTCGGGCTGTTCTGGCCGATTGCGCTGTCCTCGGTCCTGTTCGGGCTCAGCCACGCGGACAATTTCTTCCTTCCCGGCACCGACCCGGTGGGCGTCTGGTACCAGATATTCGAAGCGGTCCTGATCGGCGTGCTGTTCGCCTGCGCGCGGCTGCGGCTGAACGCGATCTGGCCGGTGATCGCGGTGCACGCCGCCTACGACATGATGCTGCTGCTCGCCTTCGGACACGCGTTCCCGGTGGCGCCCACCCCGGCCGGCTTCCTGGTCGACACGCTGGTCAACCTGTGTCTGGCGGCAATCGCCTTGATTCTCGTCGGTCGCGTTCCGCGGCGGAGCGTCCGCCAGCGGGAGGCCGCCTGAGATGAGGTCGATCGGTCGCGTCTTTCCGGTTGCCGCCCTGTTCGGGTCCGGGGCCTTACTGCTGGTGGACCTCGCGGTGTCGCCGATGTTTTCCTATCGACTCCCGCAGCCCGACTTCTACGTGTATTACCTGGCCGCTCGGATCGGGCGCGCCCACGGCTGGGGTCTGATGTACGACCCCTCGGTCTTCCGGCCGGCGATCACGGCGGCGGTGGGGCGGTACCTCCCCTATCTCAATCCGCCGCTTCTGGCCTGGATCGTGACCCCGCTGAGCTGGTTGCCGTACCGGCTGGCCGCCTGGCTGTGGACCGGCGTGCTGGGCGCCGCGTTAGTAGCGACGTGGTTCATCGCCGCCCCCGGGCGGCAGCCACGCCGAGTGATCTCCCTCATTGCCGCCGCCGCCGCCCTGCCGGTGTTCACCAGCTTTCTGTTCGGGGAAGTAAGCCTGGTCATCGTGGCCGCCGTCGCGGTGGCCTGGTGGCTCACTGACCGCGGTCGGCCGTGGACGGCCGGGCTGGTCCTGGCCGCGATGAGCCTGAAGCCGCAGATCGCGTTCCTGGTTCCCCTGGCGTTGCTGGCGGCCGGGCACTGGCGCGTCTTCCTCAGCTGGCTGGGAGCCACCGGGGTGATCGCCGGCGTCTCGCTGCTCGCGGTTGGCACGCAGGCGATCCGTGACGTGCGGCACTCGCTCAGCTTGGCGGCCGGCACGCCCGGACCCATCCAGGTCTCGCTTCTGCACCAGCTCCCCTGGCCGCTGCTCAGCGCGGCGGCCATGGTGGCCGTGGCCGGGCTCTTCGTGATCGTGGTGATCTCGGCGGCGGGCGGCCGCCCCGCGCTGCCGATGGCGGCCGGGCTGTTGGCCAGTGCGCTGCTCAGTCCCTACCTCAATTTCTACGATCTGGCCGGGCTGGTGCTGGCCGGCTGGTTGGTCCTGCGCACCAACCCCCCGATGTGGCAGCGCTTCATGCTGGTAGTCCTGTACGTGCCCCTCTACCTGGCCCCGGTGTGGCCGCTCGCGACCGTGGTGGGCGAATGCGGCTGGCTTGCCAGCCTGGTTATCCTCGGCCGGCTGCAGCGTGACCAGACTTTACCCCGGCGTCACCAAGTCGCGGCATGAACGCCACGGATGCAACCGAGTTCGTAACCAGAACGCAATAGCCTGTGGGCAAATGCGCCTACCCTTCCGTGCCGTGCCGCGGCCGAAGCGCCGCCGCCCAACGGCCGGCCTGATCCTCATCTCCGGCCTCGTTCTGGCGGCCTTCCTGGCCGTGCGGATGGTGCCGGAGGACTACGAGGTCGGGCCTTTCAAGCTGGAGTGGGGTTCCGGCTGGTCGGCGCTGCAGGCCGCCCTCTTCCAGGCGCACGATCCAGGAGAGGCCTTCTGGCTGATCATCAAGGTTGTCACCACGCCGCCCCGTGTGGTCTGGGCCCCCACCACGCCGGCGCCCCGGGTCGCGCTGGCCCCGCCTGCGCCATCGCCGAGCGCCCTCGCACCGGCCGGAAACCCGTCGCCAACGCCGCGGCCGACGGGCTCCAGCAGCCCAGCGCCGTCATCGTCTTTACGCCCGATCAGTCCTACGCCTACCCCAACCGGTATTGGCGTGAGCCCATCGCCGTCCGCTTCGCCCAGCCCGAGCCCCTCGGCGTCCGCGACGCCCACGCCGACCCCAACGCCTACTGCCAGCGGAACGCCGACACCGACTCCGACGGCGACACCGACCCCGACGCCTACCCCAACCCCAACGCCTACCCCCACGCCGACCCCGACGCCGACGCCTAAGCCGACCCCGACTCCAACGCCCACGCCTACCCCAACGCCGACGCCTACGCCAACCCCGACGCCTACACCCACGCCGACCCCGACTCCAACACCAACGCCTACGCCAACTCCGACGCCTACGCCGACCCCGACGCCCACGCCGTCACCCACCCCTTGCCCGCAGTTCCAGGGCGGCAAGTGCAAGAACTGACGTCTTAGCCCGGATCCGGGGTCAGGCCGCGGTGGTGGCTGGGTCGCCCCAGTGCTCGGAAGCGCCGCCGCCCTTCGACTTGGCCCGATAGAGCGCCTCGTCCGCATGGGCAATGAGGAGGCCGGCGCTGTCGCCGTCTTCCGGGAACACGGCAATCCCGATGCTGAATGCCAGGGCGATCTGATCACCGACCAGGTTTGGACGCAGCTGGATGAGTGCCTGCGCGATGCGTCGCGCCACCGTATCCGCCCCATCGCGACCGGTATCCGATAGCAGGATCACGAATTCATCGCCTCCATAGCGAAAGACGGGATCGCCGATACGGCTGCACACCCGGAGGATATCGGCGGCCCGGCGCAGGACATCGTTGCCCACCTGGTGTCCCAACTTGTCGTTCACGGCCTTGAAACCGTCGAGGTCCAGCATCATCACCGTCATGGGTCGTCCACTGCGGGCGGCCGGGCCCAGCCAGACCGGGAACTGCTCGCGGAACGCCCGCAGGTTGTAGAGACCGGTGAGCTCGTCAATGCGCGTCAGTCGCATCAGCCTGCGCCGTTCCCGCTCCCAGTTGTTGGTCAGGAGGGCGGCGTAGCCATACAGGACCAGCCGAGCCACGAAGCTGATCAAAGGCTGGGAGTCCACCCCGCGGGTCACATAGACGCTGACCA
>DATGVY010000467.1:0-4521 GCA_035299845.1 Streptosporangiaceae bacterium | reverse complement strand
GAGGTCGCCATCCGGGGCAGCGGCCGCACCGCCGGCCGGGCCGGCCGGGCTGCCGGCGGCGCTGGCGGCGCCGGTGCCGGCCGGCGAGGCGCCGGCCGTCATCGCTGGACCGCCGGGCTGCCCGGCGTCCGCTGCCGGAGGGCGCGGAGCCGGTGCAGGACCTCGTTGCCGCCGCGGCCGAAGTAGTCGTGCAGCAGCATGTACTCCGCGTAAAGCTCGTCGTAGACGTCCGCGGCCTGCTGGTCGGGGATGTAGCCGCCGGGCTGCTTGCGGCCCATCGCCAGCGCGGCCGCCGGGACATCTGGGTAGGCCCCCGCCGCCACGGCGGCGTGCAAGGCGGAGCCGAGCGCCGGACCCTGCTCCGAGCCGATCAGGCTGAGCGGGCGGCGGGTCACGTCCGCGTAGATCTGCATGATTGCCTCATTCCGCATCAGCCCGCCGGCGATCACGAGCTCGGTGACCGGCAGGCCGGACGAGCAGAACGCGTCGATGATGGCCCTGGTGCCGAACGCGGTCGCCTCGATCAGCGCGCGGTAGATATCGGGCGGCCGGGTGGCCAGGGTCAGGCCCGCGATCACGCCGGAGAGATGGTGGTCGACAAGGACGCTGCGGTTCCCGTTCAGCCAGTCAAGCGCGATCAGGCCGTGCGCGCCGGCCGGCTGGGCGATGGCCTCGGCGGACAGCAGCTCATGCACCGAGACGCTGCGCCGAGCGGCCGCATCGGTATAGGCGGCCGGGACGCCGTGCTCGGCGAACCAGCCGAAGATGTCCCCGACGCCGCTCTGCCCGGCCTCGTAACCCCAGCGCCCGGTGACGATCCCGCCGTATACGGCACCGCACATGCCCGGCACCTCGGCCAGCTCAGCGCCGTTCATCACGTGGCACGTCGAGGTGCCCATGATCGCGACCAGCTGACCGGGCTCGGTGGCGCAAGCGGCAGGCGAGGTGACATGCGCGTCGACGTTGCCGGCCGCGACCGAGATGCCCTCGGGCAGCCCGGTCCACTCCGCCGCCTGCCTGGTCAGTGAGCCCGCCCGGGCGCCGAGCGGCAGCACCGGGTGCTCCAGCTTGTCCGCGGCGAACGAGGCGAACCTCGGATCAAGCGCGGCGAGGAACTCGCGGGACGGATAGTGGCCGTCCTGCCAGATGCCCTTGTACCCCGCCGTGCAGGCGTTCCTTGTCTCTGCCCCGGTCAGCTGCCAGATGATCCAGTCGGCCGCCTCGATCCACCGCTGTGCGCGGCCGTAGATCACCGGGTCCTCCTCGAGCAGCTGCAGCGCCTTCGCGAACTGCCACTCGGCCGAGATCTTGCCCCCGTACCTGGCCATCCACGGCTCGCCGCGGTCGCGAGCCAGCGCATTGATCCGGTCCGCCTGCGGCTGGGCGGCATGATGCTTCCAGAGCTTGGGGTAAGCGTGCGGGCCGCCGGCCAGCCCAGGCAGCTGGCACAGCGGAGTGCCGTCCCGCAGCACCGGCAGCACGGTGCAGGCGGTGAAATCGGTGCCGATGCCGATGACCAGGCCGGGGTCGATCCCGGCCCGGCCTACCGCGGCGGGCACCGTATGGCGCAGCACGTCGCGGTAGTCCTCCGGGTCCTGCAGCGCCCAGTCCGGTGGCAGCTGCTCACCGGTGGCGGCGAGCGTGTCGTCCATGACGCCGTGCCGGTAATCGTGCACCGCGGTGCCGAGTTCGGCGCCGTCGCGCACCCGGACGACAAGCGCCCGGCCGGACAGCGTCCCGAAGTCCACGCCAACGACGCAGGCGTCCCGGTTGTCGATGCTGCGGTTGTTAGCGCTAACAGCCATCGGCTTCCCGATTCATTCCGCTGTTCCCCTCCATGGCTGGTCCAGACGGGCAGACGGCTGCGGCCGGAGACTCCGCGGGCCGTCCCCACTGCCGCCCCGCCCGGGTCACGCGGGCAGGCAGTACCACAGCGCGTTCCGCGGCCGGCCCGCGCAGCGCATCGCCCGGGTCACGCCCGTCGGCCAGCGCCGCCGCAGCCCCCGCGGCCGGCCCGGACACCGCAGCCCCCGCAGCCGACCCGGACACCGCACCGCCCGGGTCACCCCCGCCCGCCAGCGCCGCCGCACGCCCCGCGGCCGGCCCGGACACCGCACCGCCCGGGTCACCCCCGCCCGCCAGCGCCGCTGCCCGTTCCGGCTGCAGCACGCAGCCGGCGGTCAATGCCGGTACCGGGTCGTGCTTGACCGCACCACCAGCTCAGGTACGACCGGCAGCCGCGAGCCCGCCGAGTCGTGCCCCGAGATCCTGTCGACGAGCAGGCGCAGCGCGCGCCTGCCAAGCTCGCCGAAGTCCTGGCGGACCGTAGTGAGGGGCGGCAGGAAGTAGGCGGCCTCGGGGATGTCGTCGAACCCGACGACGCTGACGTCCTCGGGCACCCGGCGGCCGCGCTCAGCCAGCGCACGGAGCAGGCCGAGCGCCATGTGGTCGTTAGCGCAGAAGACGGCGGTCACGTCGGGCATCTGGGCGAGCTGATGGCCGATCTCGTAGCCGGACCGCGACGACCAGTCCCCGGCCAGCACCTCGGGCTCGGCCGCGCCCGCTGACCGGAGCGCCTGCAGCCAGCCGTCGGTTCGCTCGCGAGCATCCAGCCAGGACCCGGGGCCGCCGGCATGGTGAACGGTCTCGTGGCCGAGATCAAGCAGGTACTGGGTGGCGCGGGCGGCCCCGGCAGTGTTGTCCACGGCCACCGAGGCGATCGGCGCCTTGGTGCCGCAGCCCACGGCGACCAGCGGGACGCTGGCGGGGACGCCGTTGAGCGCGGCCACGGCCGATGTCTGCGGCGCGATGACGATGATTCCCTCCACCGCCTGGCCGAGGAAGCGGTCCACCGCGTCGAGCACGCCCCGGTGGTCGAGCGCGGGCAGGCTGGCGATGCTGACAAAGTAGGCGTGCCGGGCTGCCCGCTCGATGCCGTACAGCATCGATGCCGGGCCGTAGAGGGTGGTATCAAAGCTGATCACGCCGAGGGTGCTGGTGCGCCGGGTGACCAGCGCGCGCGCGGCGGCATTCGGCCGGTAGGCAAGCTCGCGGATCGCGGCGAGCACTTTCTCCCTGGTCTGCGGCCTGACGTTAGGGAGCTGGTTCAGTACCCGCGAGACGGTCTGGTGAGAGACTCCGGCGAGCCTGGCCACGTCCGCCATGACCGGCGGCCGGGCGGTGCCCTCCACCGGGGCACGGCCGGTCCCCGCAGGCGCCACGTCGCTCCTCCCCTCGGGCCGGGTGCGCCACCATCCTGTGCCATGACGTGAAGTGATTGTTATCGCTCACAACGTGACGGTCAAGTTCGGGCCACCGCGGACCGGCTCAGCACGCGGCGCGCGCCCGCCGACGGCGTCGCATCGAGGAACCGCGGCGGGTGCCAGCCCTGGCGGCCGAACTCAGCCCGGACCGCGGCCCGGACCCGCGCCGAGTCACCGGCGGCAACCAGCGCGATCACCGATCCGCCGAATCCCCCGCCGGTCATCCGGCCGCCGAGCGCGCCTGCGCGCGTTACCGCGCTGACCGCCGCGTCTGCCGCCGGCCAGGAGATCTGGAAGTCGTCGCGGAGCGACGCGTGCGAGGCGGCGAGCAGGGCGCCCGCCTCGCTGAGGCTGCCCGCCCGGAGCAGGTGCGCGGTCTCAAGGACGCGCTGGTTCTCGGTGAACACGTGCCTGGCCCGGCGCCGTAGCAGCGGGTCAGGTAGCAGGGATACCTGCGAAATATCCGTTATATCCCTAAGGGACCGCAGGCCGAGCGCACGTGCCGCCTGCTCGCATTCGCCGCGCCTGCCGGCATAGTCGCCGTCGGTCAGCTCACGCCGGACACCGGTGTCAATTACCAGCAGGTCCAGGCCGTGGCCGGCCGGGTCGAAGGGAACCGCGGCGGCCTCGGACGTGCGGCAGTCGAGCAGCAGCGCGTGACCGGCCCGGCAGAGCAGCGACGCGGACTGGTCCATGAGCCCGCTAGGCACGCCGACAAAGTCGTTCTCGGCCCGCTGGGCGATGGTGACCAGCTCGGACCGGGGCATGGCGGTGCCGTTCAGGTCGGTCAGGGCGAGCCCGACCGCGCATTCCAGGGCCGCGGACGACGACAGGCCAGCGCCGCGCGGCAGGTCGGAGTCGATGACCAGGCTGAAGCCGGCGACCGGATGGCCTGCCGCGCGCATTGCCCAGGCAACCCCGGCCGGATACGCGGCCCAGCCGGGAATCGCGCCAGGTGCCAGCGAGTCGAGCGGGATGACCGCGCTGCCGCCCGGCACCTGGCGCGATCGCAGTTCGATCACGTCATCGTCGCGCCGGCCGGCCACCGCGACGGTTCCCCGGCCGAGCGCGAAGGGAAGCACGAAGCCGTCGTTGTAGTCGGTGTGCTCGCCGATCAGGTTGACCCGGCCGGGAGCGAACCAGGCTCCCCCGGCCGCCACCCCGTAGGAGTCACGGAACCAGGCCGCGCAGTCGCGGTACCAGGCGGCCGCGCGGCCCGCGACGGCGTGCCCGGTCACCGGGCGGCGAGCCAGGCCTG
>DATGVY010000466.1:0-2079 GCA_035299845.1 Streptosporangiaceae bacterium | reverse complement strand
CCTCAGGTAGTAGTCGGTGCCGGCGATCGAGGCGTGACCCATGTAGGCCTGCAGGACCGGCAGCAGCGCGCCGGCGTCCTCGCCGCGGGCGAACCACGACCGCAGATTATTCACCGCCATCGTGTGGCGCAGATCGTGGACGCGGGGGCCGTGGCCCCGGCCGCCGTGCGGAATGCGGGCCTGCCACAGGAACCGGCGGAAGTTCTTGTCGATGTTGGCGGGCGTCAGCGGCTTCCCGGTCCTGCCGGGGAAGAACCAGTCCCCGCCAGTGCGCCCGGCGACGCGGGCGTGGTAGCCGGCGAGCCTGTCGCGCAGCGGCGCGCTGACCGGCACCTGCCGGTCTTTGCCGCCCTTGCCGTCGCGAATTGTCAGGACCCCGGCCACAAGGTCGACGTCGCCGAAGCGCAGCAGCCGTGCTTCGGAGGCACGCAGGCCGCAGGCGTAGATCGTGCGGAACAGCACCGGCATGACCAGGTGCCGGAACGGGACCTGGCAGTCGTAGTGGCAGCGGTCAGTCTGGGCGAACAGGGCCGCCAGCTCCTGATCGGTGTAAATGTGCGGGAGGTAACGAGCGGGCCTGGGCAGCGCTCCGCCGGGCAGGACGTAGGCCGGCACGCCCCGCCGGCCTAGCCAGCGGGCCAGTTCCCGCACCGGCGCGGCCAGGCCGTGCAGGGTCGCCGGCTTGACCCCGCGCTGCCGTGCCGCCGCGATCCAGGCCTCGACCGAGGCCCGGTCAGGCGCCTCCAGCCCCGGGAACTGGCTGGCGCAGAACGCGGCGAACCGGGCCAGCACCCGCTCCTCGGCGTCATACTTATAACCCGTAGCGCGTTTCTCGGTAACCAGGGCCGTGATCGCGCCGGCCATCGTGACGGCGGGGCTCACCGTGACACCTCCGGTGTCGGCGCGTCCGGGTCCAGCGCACACTTCGACAGCAGGCCCAGCGAGGATTTCAGGTAAACGCCGGTCGACTGGACAGACTGATGACCGAGGATGTCAGCGATCTGCTCGACCGGCGTGCCGCCTTCCATCAGCCTGGTCGCCAGCGTATGACGCAGCGAGTGCATGCCATGACGGCGTTTCCCGCTCACCGGGACGTGCGCAACCCGGGCGTGCTTGACCAGGATTCCATGCAGATGCTCCTGGTCGGAGAACGGCCCGACCGGGGCCAGGTGCCGCAGGAACACCTGGGGGCAGTCACTGTCCGGCCGGCCATGGCGGATGTAGTCGATCACCGCCCAGCCGACCTCTTTCAGCAGCGGGAGCTGCACCCGGTCACCGGTCTTGGCCTGCACCACGAACAACCGGTTGCCGGCCCAGTCGAAGTCGGCGAACTCCAGCCGCCGGATGTCAACGCCGCGCAGCCCGAGCCTGGCGATCAGCAGGATGATCGCGTAGTCCCGCTTCCCGCACGGGTTGTCCCGGTCGATCGCGTCGAGGATCCTGGTGACCTCGCCAGGATCCCATACCGACGGGATCCTGGCCTGCCTGGCCGAGCGTGCCGCCGGGACCGCCTCCAGGCAGGCGCCATCGACCAGGCCGTCAGCCGAGGCGAACCGCAGGAATGACCGCACCGCGCACAGCTTCTGCTCGACCGTCTTGAACTGGTAGCCGGCCAGCGTCGCGACGAACGCCCCGATCATGTTGGCGTCACAGCAGGCCAGCCCGCCGCGCGTGCCGGTGAACGCGACGAACTCCCCGGCCAGCGTCCCGTAGGTCCGCACCGTCGACGCTGAGCGCCCAGCCGCGCGCAGGTGCGCCCGGAACCGGGCAACCGCCTCGGCGCCGGGCCCGTCCAGCTTGCTCACTGACCGGTTATAGCGGCGCAGCACTGCCCCGTGCGCCGCGTACTCGCCGAGCATCGCGGCGACCCTGAACATGTAGATGTCATTCGGCTTCAGGGTGCCGGCCTGCTCCTTGCCGAAAAAGCCGCACGCATCCTCGACCCACGCCATCGCCACATCCAGCGAGAACTCCCCGGCGCCGCGGGCAGCGAAGTACTTCTGCAGGCGGCGCCAGCAGCCCCGGTACCACACCATCGTCGAGTCTTTGTAGCCCAGGCGCACCAGTTCCGCGTCCAGG
>DATGVY010000465.1:0-5590 GCA_035299845.1 Streptosporangiaceae bacterium | reverse complement strand
GATGATCTACGCGGTCCTGGCGACCAACTTCGTCACGCTGGCGATCTACGAGTTCGCCTTCGCCGCCCCGGCATTTCCCAAGGGACAGCTGATTACGTCGGTGCTGATCTCAGGGGTCTGGGTGTCGTTCCTGGTGATCGCATACACCGGTCTGGTCGTCACGATCCCGCGGGCGGGCGGTGACTACGTCTGGCAGACCCGGATCCTCGGCAGTGGCATTGGCTTCGTGATGGCAGCCACCGGGTGGTGGTTCATCCTCTGGCTGTGGGCGCCGATCTACGGCAACATCCTCTCCGTCCAGTTCTTCGAGCCGATCTGGGCGACCATGAAATGGACGTGGCCAACGGGCGGAGCCGCGTGGTTCGGCACGCACAACGGGATCTTCCTGGTCTCGATGATCACCATCGTGATAGCCGGCGTCCTGGTGTCCATCGGGATGGCAGGCTACGCCAGGATCCAGCGGTGGTGCTTCTACGGCGGGCTGGTCGGGTTCGGCGTCATCGTGGTGCTGCTGCTGGTCAACTCGCACGCGAACTTCGTCAGCTCGTTCAACCTCGAGACGCACAAGCTCTTCGGCCTTAACAACGCCTACGGGGCGACCCAGGCGGCCGCCGCCAAGATCCCGGGTTACGCGCCGCAGCACATCGGTTTCGGCCCGCTGGGGCCGACCATGCTCCTGGTTCCGGTGATGATGTTCTTCATCCTGTGGCCGAACTGGGGCGCCACGCTGTACGGCGAGATCCGCGGGGCGAGCGACTTCAGGCGGGTCTTCACCGGCATGTTCGGCGGCCTGTGGATCACGGTCGCCCTGACCATCGCCTTCCTGCTGCTGATTGACAAGACCATGGGCTGGGCCTTCTACCAGAACTCCAACCAGCTGAACTTCCAGGTCAAGGGAGTCCTGCCGGTTTGGCCGTATCCGGTCCTGTTCGCAGCCTGGCTCGTGCACAACACCGCGTTCCAGGTCATCCTGATCCTGGTGATGAGCCTGTGGTTCTTCGGCTGGGTGGGAACCCTGTTCCTGTCCTCGACGCGCGTCATCTTCGCGGCGGCCTTCGACCGGGTGCTGCCGGACCGGGCGGCTGAGGTGTCGGAGAAGCGGAAGGTCCCGTTCTACTCCCTGATCCTGATGCTGCTGCCGGCGGTGGGCCTGAGCGCTGTGTATGCCTACAACTCGACGTTCGTGAAGTACACCTACGACGCGACGCTGGTGATCGCCGTGACGTTCCTGTTCAGCGCGATCGCCGTGGTGCTCCTGCCGTTCATCAAGAAGGATCTCTGGCGAGCGTCACCGGCGAGCAGGATCAGGATCCTGGGCGTGCAGATCGTCCCGGTCGCCGGGTGGGTCACGATCGGGCTGCTGGGCTTCAACCTGTACGAGTGGTTCTCCAACGACCTCTACTTCGTGAACAACCACTCGTCGCTTTATTTCATGGGCGCACTGTATGTCCTGGCCATCGTCCTATACGTGGTGGCGCGCGTGGTGCGCAGGCGGCAGGGCATCGACCTGGGCCTGATCAACAAGGAGATCCCGGTCGAATAGGAGCATGCCGCCACGATGCGGGCTCAGTCTGGCCCCGCGGCCCGGAAATCCGGGCCGCGGGGCCAGACTGGCAGTTCCGGCAGACTAGCGGGCTGAAGCGAACCAGAAGCAAGGCAGCCGAACGAGACGAACGGCGGGAACCAACCGGCATGAATGACATCCCCACCCGGGCCAGCGCCGTCATCGTGGGCGCCGGAATCGTCGGCAACGGACTGGCCTGCCACCTGGCCAGGCTCGGCTGGCGCGACATAGTGCTCATCGACAAGGGCCCGATGCCCAACCCGGGCGGCTCGACCGGCCATGCATCGAACTTCATCTTCCCGATCGAGTACTCCAAGATGATGATGGAGCTGACCAGCGACAGTACCGAGCAGTACAAGGCACTGGGCGTGTTCACGGAGAGCGGCGGGATCGAGGTGGCCCGCACGGCCGGGCGGATGGAGGAACTGCGCCGCCGCGGCTCCGCGGCCAGGGCCTGGGGGATTCCCGCGCAGCACCTGTCGCCGGCCGAGGTCGCCAAGCTGGTCCCGTACCTGGACGAGTCCGTCATCCTCGGCGGGCTGTACTTCCCGACCGTCGGCGTGGTCGACTCGCTGCGCGCCGGGACGCTGATGCGCGAGGAGGCGCAGCGCCTCGGCGCCCTGACGGTGCTCGCCGGAACCGAGGTGCTCGGTATCGATACGGCACCCGGCGGCAGGGCGGGCAGCAGAGTCACCGCGGTACGGACCGCTAAAGGCGACATTGCCACCGAAGTCTGCGTAATCTGCTGTGGGGTTTGGAGCCAGCGGATCGCCGCGATGGCCGGGGCCCGTATCCCGCTGACGCCGATCGTGCATCAGATGATCAGCGTGGGCCCGGTCCCGCTGTTCGCCGACACGGCCGGCGAGATCGAGTACCCGATCGTGCGGGACGTGGACACCAACATGTACGAGCGGCAGCACGGCGGCGACATGGAGGTCGGCTCCTACGCGCACCGGCCGATGATCGTCGGCCCCGATGACATCCCGTCCATCGAGGAGGCGGTGCTCTCGCCGACCGAGATGCCGTTCACGCAGGACGATTTCGACCCGCAGCTGCTGCAGGCACTGGAGCTGATGCCCGAGCTGCTCGGCGACGAGCGGGTCGGCATCCGTTACGCGATCAACGGGCTGATCTCGATGACGCCGGACGGTCACCCGGCGCTCGGCGAGACACCTGAGGTCAGCGGGCTCTGGTCGGTGGCGGCGAGCTGGATCAAGGAAGGCCCCGGCATCGCCCGCGCGGTGGCGCAGTGGATGACCGGCACCGTCCCGGAGATCGACATCCACGAGGCCGACATTTCCAGGTTCTACGATCACCAGCGCACGACCGCGCACGTCACCGCACGCGCGCGGGAGGGCTTCAACAAGATGTACGGCATCGTGCACCCGGCCGAGCAGTGGGAGTCCGGCCGGCCGCTCCGGCTCAGCCCGGCCTACGACCGCGAACGGGAGCTGGGCGCGGTGTTCATCGAGACGGCAGGCTGGGAGCGCCCCAACTGGTACGCCTCGAATGAAAACCTGCTGGAACGCTATCCTCGCCGGCTGATGGAGCGCGAAGCCGAATGGGAATCGCGCTGGTGGTCGCCCATCATCAACGCGGAGCACCTGGCCATGCGGGATGCCTGCGGGCTGATCGACCTGTCCGCGTTCGCGGTGCTGGACATCACCGGGCCTGGTGCGCTGGCCGCGGTCCAGACGGCGGCCGTCGCCCAGCTGGACGTGCGGGTCGGGCGGGTGGTTTACACGTCGCTGCTCGATGACAATGGCGGCTTCCGGGCCGACCTGACGATCATGCGGCTCGGGCCTGAGCAGTTCCGGGTTGTCACCGGCGGGGCCACCGGGATGATGGACAAGCAATGGCTCCGCGGCCAGCTGCCCGCTGATGGCTCGGCGCAGCTGTCGGACGTCACGTCGGCCTGGGCGACCTTCGGGATCTGGGGGCCGAGCGCACGGATCGTGCTGCAGGCAGTGACCGAGGCGGACCTGTCGCACGGCGGATTCCCGTTCGCGACCTGCCGGCCGGTCGAGATCGGCGGCGTGACGGTACTGGCGTCGCGGATCTCCTATGTCGGCGAGCTCGGCTGGGAGCTGTACGTCCCGATGGAGCAGGGCGCCCGGGTGTGGGACGCGATCTGGGCCGCGGGCGTCCCGCACGGCCTGGTGCCGGTGGGCATCGCCGTCTACGGGACGACCGGCCGGCTGGAGAAGGGCTACCGCGCCTACGGCGCCGAGCTCGAGGCCGACTACAACCTGGTGGAGGCGGGGATGACCCGCCCGAGGGTCAAGCCGGAGCCGTTCCGGGGCAAGGACGCTTACCTGCGGCAGCGGGAGACGCCGCCGTGCGCGGTGCTCTGCACCCTGACCGTGGACGATCACCGCTCGGCCGCCGGGACGCTGCGCTACATGCTGGGCGGCGAGCCCGTCCTGACCCTGGCCGGTGAGCCGCTGACGGACGCGAAGGGACGGCCTTCCTACGTGACGAGCGCGGGGTCCGGCCCGTCGGTCGGCAAGCACCTGCTGATGGCGTACCTGCCCGCCGAGCATGCCCGTGAGGGTAACCGGCTCGCGGTGGAGTACATGGCCGAGCAGTACCCGGTGACGGTGGCGGTGGCCGGCTCGACTCCGCTGTTCGACCCGGAGAACGCCCGGATCCGGAGCTGACCGGCATGCAGATCGGAGTCTGTGTCAAGCGGGTCCCCATGGTCGGCGGCAAGATCGTGCTGACGCCGGACGGCCAGGATGTCGATACCCGGATGTCCGGGTTCACGGTCAGCCCGCACGAGGAGTGCGCCGTCGAGGAGGCCGTGCAGATCACCGAGCGGCAGGGCGGTACCGTGACGGTCCTGACGCTCGGGCCGCCGGAGGCCGCCGACCAGCTGCGGGACATGCTGGCGCTCGGGGCCGGCCGCGGCGTGCTGCTGGAGACCGACGGGCGGGAATGGGGGCCGATCGCCACCGCGGCAGCAATTACCGATGCGGTCCTGCAGCGCGCCTCCGGGCCGGACGGCCCCTATGACCTGCTGCTGTTCGGGAACGAGGCCGCCGATACCGGCGACTACCAGGTTCCGGTGCGGGTCGCGCACGCGCTTGGGCTGCCGTGCGTCACCGGGATCAAGAACCTGGAGATCACCGAGTCTGGCGCCGTGGGGGGGGCGGAGGCTGGTGCGGGTGCGGGGGCCGGATTCCGGGCCCGGGCCCGGCGGGAGTACCGGGGCAGCGAGGAGATCTTCGACCTGGCGCTGCCCGCGGTCATCAGCGTGAAGGAGGGCATTAACCTGCCCAGGTACCCCTCGCTGCCGGGCAGGCTGCGGGCCAAGCGCGCCGTCATCGAGCGGTTCCGGCCCGAGTTCCGCGATGAGGCCCTGCGGAAGGAGCTGCTCCGGGTGCCGGCCGGCGAGACCAAGCGGGCGGAGATCCTCGGCTCGGGCGCCGACGCCGTTCCCGCCCTGGTCCGGCTGTTCGAGGAGCTAGGGGTGCTGTCGTGACAGTGCTGTGCCTGGTCGAGCAGGACATCGACGGCGCGGCCGACGCCTCGCTGCGCGCGCTCGCGTTCAGCCGCGAACTCGCCGCCAGCAGCGCGGTTGCCGGCGGCAGGGCGGTCGGCAGCGACGTGGCGGTCGGCAGCGACGTGGCGGTCGGCAGCGACGTGGCGGTCGGCAGCGACGTGGCGGTCGGCAGCGAGGAAGCCGACAGCGGCGATGCGGAGCCCGTCGGCAGCAGCGAAGCGCCCGGGTCCCCGGCGGAGAGCCTGGCCGCTGTCGTCTTCGGGTCGGCGGCCGGGGCGCCGGCGGACGCGCTGGCAGCGGCCGGGGTGACGGACGCCTACGCCGTCGAGTCGGATCTGCTGGCCGGGTATGCCCCGGTGGCCTGGGCGCACGCGCTCGCCGGGCTGATCGCGACGTCGTCAGCGACCGCCGTCGTCGCTGCCGCGACCGACCACGGGAACGAGGTGCTGGCGCATCTCGCCGCGATCACCGGCCTGCCGATGGCCGCGAACTGCGTCTCGGCAGTGCGTACGCCCGACGGC
>DATGVY010000464.1:0-6642 GCA_035299845.1 Streptosporangiaceae bacterium | reverse complement strand
GGGCTAGGCATCCCGGTGGCTGATCAGGATGAATCCGGCCGTGAGGGCGGCTGCGGCGTAGAGGCAGAAAACGCCGAACCCGGGCCAGGGCTGGAGGGTGTGCGCCTGGTGGTGCACGGTGATGATCGTGTCGCCGGCGTTCATCGGGAGGTAGGGGCCGATGGTGTCCTGCCAGGACTGGGGCAGGAGAGCCGCGAGGAGTGAGGGGACGAAGAGCAGGCCGAGGAGCGTCGCGATCGCGCCGGCGCTGGAGCGGATGATGGCGCCGAGGCCCAGGCCGAGCAGCCCGAGTACCGTCAGGTACAGGCCGGCGCCGGTGACCGCGCGGAGCACGCCGGGATCGCTCAGCGAGGTCCGCATGCCATCACCCGCGGGCAGGAACGCCTGGAAGGCGAGGTAGGCGGCGAGGCACGAGGCGATCCCGACGATGAGGGCGGTCACCGCGAACACGATGGTCTTGGCCGCCAGCATCAGGCGGCGCTGCGGCACGGCGGCCAGGGTGGCGCGGATCATGCCGGTGCCGTATTCGCTGGTGATGACCAGCACGCCGAGCACGCCGAACGCGACCTGCGACAAGTGCAGGCCGCCGAGGCTGACCCGTGTCGAGTCGATAGTCGCGTCCTGGCGGGCGCTGAGGTGGCTGGGCAGGAGGATGCCCAGCAGCGCCGCCAGCGCGACATTGGACACCACGGCCGCCAGCAGCGACCAGTAGGTGGAGCGGACCGTGCGGAGCTTCCAGAACTCCGACCGGGAGACGTCGGCGAGGTGCGCTACCGGGCTGTACGGTGCCCGGAGGGCTGCGATGACGGTCATGACCGGCCTCAGTTCGGGTTCGGGACCGGGACGGCCGCGCCCTCGGCCGTGCGGTAGTCGACGGAGTCGCTGGTGAGTTCCATGTACCTGTCTTCCAGCGATGTCTGGTGCTCGGAGAGTTCTTGCAGCGTCAGCCCGTTCGCCCTGGCGACCTCGCCGACGGCGTCGCTGGCGGCGCCGGTGACGCGAAGCGCGTTGCCCGGCTGGCGGGTGACCGTGATGCCGCGGGACTCCAGCAGCGCCGCGAGCGCGCTGCTCTGCGGCGAGCGGACCCGCACGAAGTTGCCCGGGCCGCCGGTAAGGAAGTCCTTGATGGTGGTCTGCGCGATGAGGCGGCCGCGGCCGATGATGATCAGCCGGTCGGCGGTGAGCGACATCTCGCTCATCAGGTGGCTGGACAGCAAGACGGTGCGGCCCTCGGCCGCGAGCGACTTCAGCAGGTTGCGGATCCACAGGACGCCCTCGGGGTCGAGGCCGTTGACAGGCTCGTCGAGTATCAGCACCGGCGGGTCGCCGAGCAGCGCGGCGGCGATGCCGAGGCGCTGTCCCATGCCGAGCGAGAAGCCGCCGGCGCGCTTGCGGGCGGCGCTGCGCAGCCCGACCAGGTCCAGCACCTGCTCGACGCGGGCGGGGCTGATCCCGTTGCTGAGGGCCAGGCACAGCAGGTGGTTGCGGGCGCTGCGCCCGCCGTGGAACGCCTTTGCCTCGAGCATCGCCCCGACCTCGAGCAGCGGGCGGCGGAAGGCGGCGTAAGGCCGTCCGCTGACCGTCACCGACCCCGACGATGGCGCGTCGAGACCCAGGATCAGGCGCATCGTCGTGGATTTTCCGGCCCCGTTGGGGCCGAGGAATCCCGTCACCTGGCCGGGTGGCACGGCGAACGACAGGCCGTCCACCGCCAGGGTGGCGCCATAGCGCTTGCTGAGGCCGGATGCCTCGATCATCTGCGGGCTCCAGTTCTCGGTTGCAAAGTGCGCTAGCCGTTGGTGTTAGCGCCGACCACGCCGGTGACGTGCAAGACGATCATCAGCAGCAGCACGGCGGCCACGATGACGATCACCAGCGCGATCTTCCAGCGCGGCCTGGCCGCGCCCGGCACCGCGCTGGCCCCCATGCTGGTGTCGTCGCTGGTGTCCGGGTGGCGGGGCTGGTCAGCCATGTGAGTGTCCTCTTCCGTCGCGGGCCTGCCGTTGTCTGTTACCGCGACAGTTCTATCGAGACATTATGTCTCTGTCAAGTCATACCGTCGTCAGAGGTACGTAGTGTATGCTGGGTTGGTGCCGAAGCTGTGGACCGAGACGATCGAGGAGCACCGCCGCGCGGTGCACGAGGCGACCCTGGACACCACCGCGGCGCTGGTCGCCGAGCACGGGCTGGCGTCGGTGACGATGTCGCGGATCGCCCGGGAAACCGGCATCGGCCGGGCGACGCTGTACAAGTACTTCCCCGACGTCGAGGCGATCCTGGCCGCCTGGCACGACCGCCACGTCAGCCGCCACCTCGAGCATCTCGCCCAGGTCGCCGACCATGCCGGCGGCAGCGCCGGCGAGCGGCTCGAGGCCGTGCTCAGCGCCTATGCGCTGATCACCTACGAGCGGCCCCGCGGCACCGAGCTGGCGGCGCTGGTGCACCGCGGCGAGCACATCGCCCGGACGGAGCAACAGCTGCTCGCCTTCATCAGCGATCTCATCGCCGACGGCGTGGGGGCCGGCGAGCTGCGCGACGATGCCGCACCCGGCGAGCTGGCCAGCTACTGCCTGCACGCCCTCACGGCCGCCGGCAGCCTGCCATCGGCAGCCGCGGTCCGCCGGCTCGTCACGATCACCATGGCCGGGCTTCGGCCCCCGTACTGACCGATCGAAACCCGGGCGGGCGCCAGCGCTGGCCGGTGAGGGCGAACACCGGCCCGGTCCGGGCCAGTGCGGGGACAGCTGCAGCCGGTCTGCCAGCGCTAGCCCCAGCCTCCGCGGCCCCAGGCATCACCGGACACCCCAGGAGGAATGCCAGCCAGCGAGCAGCCCAGGGCACCGCGAGTTTGCTACTTGCAGTAGCGGCCGCGATGGCCAGCACGCCTGTCATCAATGTGATGCGGATGCCGGAGCGCGCAGTCAGCTTATCGGCGAAGAAGAGCGAGATCATGCTGCTGACGACTGGGCCGGGCAGCAATGCGCGGCCAGTCTGCATCGAGTTGAAGCCTGGGACGCGCTGCAGGTAGAGCGTTGCTGTTGAGCTCGAACCAATCAAGGTTGGCGGCTTTTACTGCTTGGGCCCGACGGGAATCGGGCGTCATGCCAGGTCCGGTCGGTCGTGAGCAGGAATGGTTCCGGCATGTCAGGGAACTGATCCGCCGTGATGTCTACGATCAAGCCATCTCGCTCCACCCATGCGTGGGCGAAGAAAGGTCCGACTGCTTGCCGCCGCGGGCATCAGCTGGTAGCCGCTGCGTTTCTGGAATCCAATGGGCCGAGCAGCAAATCCGCTCGGCCCATGACACCGTTGCCATATCCCTCCGGATTCCGTCTCCTAGTGTCATTACCGTGTTCCCTAACTCCGGGCAGCAACTCCGCCTGGTCTTGCTCTTGGCTCAGGGTTCGGTGAGGTGCACCCACCGCGACTCCGACGGCCTGCGTTCGGTGTCGACCACGTTGAGCATCCACCAGCCGGGAGGTGCCAGGCTGGGCTCGCCGGGGATGCTGATCCGGACCGTACACGGCCCAACGATGGTGAATGCGAGATCGACGACGCGTTGCTCGGTGTCGCAGGAATGGGTGGTGGCCATCGGGCGGATCAGCTGTACCCATTGGAGGGTGCCAGCGCTCGGTGTCCGCAGTTCGTAGTGACCCCCGTAGCTGACTTCAGTGGGGGCGTCCTCGATGAATGGCCGCTGGCCACGGAACAGGTACGGCGGGTGGAAGATCTCGATCCGTAGTTCGTCGTCGCCCCGGTCCGGGTTCGAGCCCGCGGTCGCGACCCGGCCGTCGGGCAGCAGCAGGGCGACCGAGTGGTAAAACCGCGGCACCGTCGCGATCGCAGCGGCCGACCAGGCGCCGGCCTGCGGGTCATAGATTTCGGCCTCGAGCACGGGCCCGGACTCGGGGCTGGACCCGCCGCCACTGACGAAGATGGTGCGGTCGGGGAGAAGAACGGCGTTGAGCCGGGTCCGGCCGTGGATCATCGGGCTGGCCGGCGTGTAGGCCGGGTTCGGCACGGTGAGGTCGGCGATGTCAGCGTTGGCGATCGCCCCGGCACCGCCCCACCCGCCCATCACCATCACCCGCTGATCCTGCGCGGGCGGCAGCAGCACACTCGCGGCCTGATCGCGGTTGCCAGCCAAGCTCAGGCCCGGGACCGGGGTGGCAGCGCCGGTGCCGAGGTCGAGATTCTGACCACCCATCACGGTGTTGCCAAGCGAGGCCCCGGTGAAGAACAGGCGCCCGTCACGCAGCAGGAACAGGTGCGGGTAAAGCGGCCAGCCGGGTGTGCGCAGATGCGGTGTCGCGTTCCAGGTGCCGGTGCCCTCGTCGAAGATTTCGGGCACCGTGTTCAGGCCGGTCCCGGCCTGGTTGGTTCCAGAGAAAGCCATGACCGTGCCGTCGCCGATCGAGACGAGGGTGGGGTACCACCGGCCGTCGGCCATGCCGGCGGTGTTGGCCCAGCTCTCGGTGGCGGGGCTGAACAGCGCCGCCTCCGGCGCACCCTGCCACGGATTGTCGTAGTTCTTGGTACCTCCCGCCGCGAGCAGGCCGCCACTTGGCAGCGTCGCCTGGCCAGCACAGAACACGTCGTAGGAGATCGGCACCGGCGTAAAGCTGCCCTGCTCGTAGTCCCACAGCACCGACCCGTAGGTGTGGGCATCGTGACGTGGCGGGTAGTTGCCGGATCCCGAGAAGATCAGCACTTTGCCGGTGTGGAGCAGGGCGAAATGCACCGCCAGGGTCACGGAGTCGCAGGCGAGCATCTCCCATGCGCCCTTGGCCGCCGCCTCGGCGAGGATCTCGTCGACGCTCGCCATGCCGGAGCCCGTTCCGGGCATGGGCATGCCGGCCATCCCGCCGCCATCCATCCCCGCCATGCCTGGCATCTCCGGGTTTTGCTGGGTGGTGGCGCAGGGCAGCGTCCCGTCCACGTCGGCGCAGCAATTGCCGTCGTCGTATGGCAGCTCGATATCCAGCGCCGCCAGTACCTTCTCGGTCACCCAGATCCGCGCACGGGAACGGACCAGCCCGGCCAGGCCGAGCATCATGTGCTCTTCCAGGTGACAGTGGAACAAGAAGTCACCGCGGATGGGGACCTGACAGGCACCCCTCGGTTTGCGCCTGCGCTCTTGCAGATCCTCCAGCACGTCGGGAAGCCAGAGCGCGGGCGGGACCTCGGTGTCGATGGTGAACGACTCCACCGGGCTGAGCGGATGCACATCGATCGCGCCGCCGGGAGGTGCAGGCAGCCGCCAGCGTGCTGAGTGCGGGTGGAAGTTGTGCCAGGTGTCATTGACGTCCATGTTGAGCAGGTACCAGCGCAGCCGCTGGCCCGGCTCAGCCACGATGGTCGGGGTGTTGCCGACATAGCTGCGGCCGTTGAGGCAGAACGACGCCGCGCCGCCACCGCCGGCGAACACGATGTGCTCATGCTGCCCGCTGTTAAACCACGTCACCGTCCCGCCAGGCGCCACCGTCTGGGCCGGTGGCGAGAAGAAGTTGTCCCCGATGATCACGCTGGTCGCAGCCAGTGCGCCGTTCTGCACGGTGATGGTGCCAGCCATCGTCACGCCGTGGATCTTGCAGTGGTACGGGTAGCTCTGCTGGACAGTGCCGAAGGTATGTGAGTAGCTCGCGCCGTTGGCCAGCGCCGGGCTCTCGAAGCCATCAACGGCCACATCGCCGGCCAGCTGATGGACGAACATCGGGATTTCATGATCCACGCGCGGCGCGTCCGGATCCCGGACGATCAGGGCACCGAACAGGCCGCGGTTGATCCAGCGCTGCACCATCTGGTGGTGGTCGTGGAACGCCCACACCCCGACGGTTTCCCCGGTTACCCGGAACCGGTAGGTCCAGCTACCGCCCGGATGTATGTCGTCACTGCGCGCGCCGTTCTTAGCTTGCACGCCGAGCGGCCACGCGCCGTCGGAGTCGATCCCATAGCGCAGCCCGTGCATGTGCAGGCTGTGGCAGTTGCCCATGTCCGCGTTGCGGACGTGGATGGCGACGGTATCGCCCACATCGGCGAACAGAACCGAGGCAGGCACCCGCCGGTCCCAGGGCGGCTCGTTCACGTCCGCCGCGACCAGCGGATCGGTGACCGGCATCGTGTACGCAGCGTCGTGGTATCGGCGGTACACCATCGCGTCGAACGTCGAGCCGAAGATCTCCTCCGGCGTCACCCGGCCGATCTCATGACCAGGGCTTCGCATGCAGTCGCGGCCGTAGTGCCGTGCGCACCTGATCGGCGCCAGCGGGCTGTAAGCCGAAACCGGCTCGATCTGCAGGAAATACTCGCGGTGCGCCATGGCGCCCCCCTCCGCCAACGGACTCCCCGCCTCTGGATGCTCCGCTCCTTCGCAATCCATGTCAACGGCTGCGGCCCAGACTTAGCGCCCAAATTCACCAGATCGGCCGGTCGCCGGGGTGCCTACCCTCGATCTCGCGGGCCCCGTAACGAAGCATCTGGAGCGCCGCTGGCCATAGCAGCTGCGCTCCCGATCGCGCGCCTTTCGGCGGATACGGCGCGTCAACCCGCCGTCGAGCACGGCCACGGAGCGTGACGTCGGCTACTTGGGGCTAGGCCCAGCCCATTTCTGGGGTGTGGCTGGTGAGCTGCGGCCTGTTCCTC
>DATGVY010000463.1:0-1566 GCA_035299845.1 Streptosporangiaceae bacterium | reverse complement strand
AGACCTGGTCCAGGAGACTTACCTGCGGGCGTGGCGTTCCTACGGCGGATTCGAGGGCCGGTCATCGGTGCGCACCTGGCTCTACCAGATCGCGACCAACGCCTGCCTGACCGACCTGCAGCGCCGCGGCCGGCGTCCGCTGCCCTCTGGCCTGGGCGGGCCCGGCGAGAACCCGGAGGTCCCGCAGGCCGCGGCGCGGTCTGATATCGCGTGGCTGCAGCCGATTCCCGACGCGCTGGTGACCCCGGAGTCCGGCGATCCCGCGGTCATCGTGGCCTCGCGCGAGAGCCTGCGGCTCGCGCTCATCGCCAGCTTGCAGTACCTGCCGCCCCGTCAGCGGGCAGTGCTGATCCTGCGGGACGTGCTGGCCTTCCCGGCGGCCGAGGTCGCCGAACTCCTCGGCGTCACCACGGTGGCGGTCAAGAGCACGCTGCAGCGCGCCCGCGCCCGTCTCGAACAGGTGGCCCCGGCAGCCGACCAGGTCACCGAGCCCGCCGAACCAGAACGCCGCGCCCTGCTCGACCGCTACATCGCGGCCTTCGAGAACGCCGACCCCGCAGCCCTGGAGCAATTGCTGCGCCAGGACGCCACGCTGGAGTTGCCGCCGTCCGCGGCCTGGTTCGCGGGCGGCGACGCTGTCGCGCATGCCGTGTCCGGTCTTGGATCGCCCGGTGAGTGGAGGATGATCCCGACCAGCGCCAACGGGCAGCCTGCCGCCGCAGCGTACCGCCGCAGCGGCGACGGCACTTACCTGGCGTACGGAATCGTGGTGCTCACCGCCACCACCACCGGCATCGCCCGGCTCGTCGTCTTCGGCGACCCCGGCCTGTTCCCCGCATTCGGCCTCCCGCCCATCCACCCGGCCGCGGCCGCCGCGCCGTCGGCCCCGCACTGAGCGGATCCACGGCATGGCATCCCCCGCCAACAGCGCCGGGGTCCTGGCTGGCGCGATCCGCTATGCCCTCGGCAGCCTGACGTGCGTCACACCAGGCTTCCTGGCCTGGCCGACGCCATGTGCGACATGGGACCTCGCGACACTGCTGCAGCACGTCAACGACTCCCTCGCCGCACTCCACGAAGGCATTGCCACTGGCTCCGTCAGTGTCACCGGCTCCGTCAGTCTTGCTCCCGCCGTGGAGACCGCAGACGACCCGGGCGGCCTGGTCGCGACTTTCCGCGACCGGGCCAGCCAGCTCCTCGCCGCGTCGGCAACCGCCGGAAACCAGGACAGGTGCATTGCCATCGCCGACCGGCGCCTCGCGGGCCGCATCGTGACTGCCGTGGGAGCGGTCGAGATCGCCGTCCACGGATGGGACGTCGCTGAGGCCTGCCGATGCCGTCGGCCGATCCCGCCGGCTCTTGCCACCGGCATCCTGAAGATCATCCCACTGGTGGTCACCGACACCACCAGGGACGCCCGCTTCGCCGCTCCCGTCACCGTGTCACCGCGGGCCAGCCCGGGCGACCGGCTCATCGCACTACTCGGCCGCAGCCCACAAACGCCATCCGCGACACAGTCCGGGCAGTCGGCCGGGATTCGCGGCGAAGTTACCTGAGAGTTAAAGT
>DATGVY010000462.1:0-1915 GCA_035299845.1 Streptosporangiaceae bacterium | reverse complement strand
TAGTAGTCCATGTAGTCGTCGAGGTCGCCGTTGACGATGACGGCGCGGAGCTTGAGGATGATCTCGGCACCGTCGAGAGACCACCTCGCCCCGGTAATTCCGAAGCGGTCTTCGATGACGAAGCGGCAGGCTCCCTCGATCATGCCGGTGGCGATCGGCCAGCCGTTCGCGAGTGCCTTGTCGTAGCGCATGTGCATGTGGTTGTTCGTCAGGTAGATGACGGCCTTGTCCACGTCGGTGAGGTCGGGGTGGCTGTTCTTGGCGCGGGCCCTGGCGGCGACGGACGCCAGGGTGGCGGCGACCGCCTTGGCGCGGCCGTGCAGCACCCGCAGCCGCTGCCCGTCGGCCCATTCGCGGGCGGCTTGCGGGCCTGCGGGGTGCAGCGCGGCGGCGGCTTTGCCGAGGTAGCCGCTGACGTGGATGAAGTCGATGAGCACCGGGACTTTCAGGCCGCGGGCCCTGGCGTGGTCGCCGATGGCGGTGATCTGCTGCTTGTTCCCGTCGACGAGGAACACCCGCTGCCGGACGCGGAGCGGGTCACGCAGGTCGGCGTGGTCGTACGCTTTCCCGATCATCTCCTCGATGCTTCCGGTGATGGACGCGGCGACCCACTTGTCGCGTGCCTGCGGGCCGGGGTGCTCCTTGCGGCGGGCCGGCGGGGCGGCGATGTCCCCGGGTTCGCGGACGGCGGGGGTGAAGTCGGCGACTGCGACGATCTCGGCCATCTTCTTGATCCCCGGGTGAGCGGCATCGCTGCCCTTGCCGGCGCGGTGCCCGGGCAGCACTGCGATGCCCTTGCCGCCGGCCTGCATCATGATCACGTCGCTGGCCGGCAGGCCGGCATCCGCGCCCTGGGCGCGCTGGTCGTAGAAGTCATCCACCCAGCCGGCCATGTCCTGGGCCAGGCCGGCCAGCTGGGCCCGGCCGATCCTCACCCCGGTTCGGGCCGCGATGACGTCCTGGGCCTGCCCGTATCCGCCTCCGGCCAGGTGATAGGCGGCCAGGGCGCGCATCCCCAGCGAATAGGGGTCGTCGGGCAGCGCCCACCGCGCGTCCGCCGGGTAGAGGTTGGCTTCGCGGCGGTTGCGGTAGGCCAGCCGCCTGGCGCGGACCGGCCCGAAGATGCTGATCACGCCCCGGTCGTGGCCTTTCTCGACGGTGCCGTGCCGGATCCCCGCGGCGCTGGTGACCTGCCCGGTCCGCTCCTCGCACCCGGCGTCGATGGTGAACGTGGCCTCCAGCAGCCGCCGCTGCAGCTCCCGCCCCGACTTGGCGATCGCCGTCTCCCGGTCCCCGTGATCCAGGGCGCCGGCGTCGCCGGCCGCCCAGGTGAGCATCGAGGCGAACTGCTCCGCCGGACCGGCCAGCGCGGCCGCCAGCTCACCGCCCACCGGGCACTGGCTCCCGTCCTCGCCGATCATCGTCACCGTCACCGAAACCGCCAGCTCCATCGCCGGTCCTCCAACTGCCGAGGGTCATTTCCCTCCACGATCCCGGAACCGGACCGGAAACCGGCGGAACCGCCAGCCGGACACCACCCCGGACCTGCCCTCGGCAACCGGCCGCCGCCACCGCTGAGCAGCGCCGATCACCTTCAGTGATGCCCGGCATGTTCAGGAAAGTACAGACGCTCCGCGTTACGGCCCATCCGCGATCACATCGGCGCAAGATCACACCCTTTAAAAAGACGCACCCGTTGGACTGCCTCAAGCTGACGTGCTGACCTGCGGCTTCTCTCCCGGCTGATGCAATTCCCGAGGGTTGGCGTAGATGAGCGTCATTTCCATCTTGCGGTGGCCGAGCAGGGCGGCGATTGCCTCCAGCCGCATGCCGCGGTTGATGGCCTGGGTGGCCAGCGTGTGCCGCAGCCGGTGCGGGTGCACGCCGGGGACGCCGGCGGCGCGGCCGGCGCGGG
>DATGVY010000461.1:0-8107 GCA_035299845.1 Streptosporangiaceae bacterium | reverse complement strand
CGGGCTGCTCCCCGCCCTGCGCGCCGCCCGCATGTCACCCACCCAGGCGCTATGGACCCTCTAACACTGCTTGTTAGCGATTCTCCGGGGGTCCCCAGCCTGTCGTACGACGTGGCACCGGAAGCTCCGCGGAGAGCTTTTACAACACCTCTCCGGGGGTGTGGTGCTCGTTGTTGCTGCTGGTCTGACGCTCGTCGTCTCGGGACGGGGCGCCTGGTGCAACACCTATGGCGTGACTACCCAGTGTTGATCAATCGCTGACCTGGTGAAACCAGGAAGACGGCCTGTGTGTCCCGGTATGCACCCCAAGAGAATAGCGACCTCGTTATATGAAGATCTGGCGGCCCGACTGCATGAAGATGCCTCGGCAAGGCTCCGTGAGCATCCCGCTCTCCGCGGCTGCTTGATCTTGCGCCGATCCTCGCCGCCGTCCAGTGTGGGTGGTCACCAGGATCTCGCTGGCGGCCACGAGGAGGGCACAGTGGCCATCACAGAGAGCGACCGGATTCTCGGAACACTGCGCTGCGGGTCAGCTGCCTGCCGACTATGCGCTCGCCGCGAAGGTCAGCTCAGCGTCGGCCCTGACGCACCGATGAGCCTGTTCTGCGCGGCCCCAGCCCGCCATCGTGCCTCGCTACGGTGACCTCGCCTAGCTCCCCCGCTGGCTTACTCCAGCATGCGGCAGCCGCCCATCGGAACGGCCTGCGGCCCGTGGATCGTATGGGCGTCCGGTTGCTTGCGGGCGGTTTGGTGTCGTTGTCTGCGCCCGGCCGGGTTTCCGCGCCTCCTTGGCCGCTGGCGGCCTTAAGGCCGTTGACGCGATGGGGCGGAGACTGTCGCGGCGTGCCGGGCGGGGGCGAGCATGAGCACGCTGGCGGCGACGCCGGTCCAGCCGAGGACGGTCAGCCGCGGGTCGGACTTGTGCATGCCGTAAACGCCCCAGCAGAGGAGCTCGGCGAGGATGAGCAGCCACGTCCCGGGCGAGATCCCCGTCGGCCGGTCGGTGCGGTAGGCGGTCCAGACCGACGGCGCAACCTGGAGCACAAACGACGCGGCCAGCGCGGTGCCGAGCCCGGCGCGGCCGCCGGCTGCCTCGGCGAGGGCGAGCAAGGCGCCCCAGCCGGCGGTGACCGCAGCGGGCCGGCGCGGGACGCCGCCGCGGCGGCCGAGCAAGAGGGCGAGCGCGCCTGCCAGGACGGTCGCGGATGTCGCCGGCACGAGCGCTGTCCAGAACCGCACTTTGCCGGGCCGGGCGCCCCCCAGGAACGAGCTGCTAGGTAGCAAGATTCAGATTTCGCGGGCCAAGCTCAATCCTCATGGCCGCCAACTTCTGTGTTAATGATCGTGTTCTTGGGACTATCAGATGCGATCCTGCATCGATGGGTGACTTTGGGCGGAGCAGGCCGCGCCTCTCTACTGCTCGACCGTCTTTCCGCCCCATTCTTCCGGGGCGACGTCTGCGAGCGTTTCCGAGAACGTCCACTGGTGGCCCGCAGGATCCTCGGCGTTGTACTGCCGCTCGCCGTACTCGAAGTCGGTCGGCTCCATGAGGATCCGGGCGCCGTGCGCCCGGGCCCGCTCGCAATGGGCGCGTGCATCGTCCACACGCACCGTCACGGAGTGGGTGACCTCGCCGGGGCGTGGGGCGCAGCGATCGCCCCGGACGTCGGCGACGATCACGGCACCGCGGCCGAAACGGAGCTGAGCGCGATGGTTCTCCCCAATCCGCACCCGCTCGGCGAACCCGAAAGCCTCGGTGAGCCAGGCCACTGCGGCCCGGACGTCAGGGTATGTCAGCACGGGAATGACGGCGGCATCGGGAACGGAGCGATTCCTTCTCATCGATATCCTCCTTTACTGGCCTGACGGTGGCGCCCAGGCAGACAGCGGCCTGCCGATCTCCCAGTGGTGACCGAAGGGATTCACCACGCGCCCCAGGAGCCAGCCGTGCTCCTCGCCGACGGGGCAGACCTCCGTCGTTCTCGATCGGGTCGTGCTCGACGGGGCCGGTCAGCCCGTGGCCCCCCGGGAGTCTGCGCGGCGTCGGGGACGAGCAACCGTGCGATCGCGGCGGCGACCCAGCGCTCGTAGCGCTCGACTGCCCACTGGCGCTGGCGGGTCAGCCGGTCGAACACCGCCGGATCCATGAGCAGCCACACCGTGTCCACGGCCTCCTCCACGCTGGAGCCCTGGCGAAGCGGGGCGACGCGGGTCACGCTCTCCACGATCCAGGCTGCGGTCACCGCCCGCTGGGCGGCCATCTGTGCCGCCAGCTGTCTGAGCTCGGCGTCTCCGGAGGAACCCTCGAAGACCGCCAGCACCAGGCCGGCCGATCGCCTCTGGGCCGCCCCGAGCACCCCGGCGACAACCGACACGAGCTTCTCCACGCTCTGCGCTTCCCGAGCCGCTTTCGCCCACGGCCGATCGAGCACGGCCACCGGCTCGTCGTCGCCGGCGATCGCCACGTCGATCGCCGCCTTGAGCAGACGCGCCTTCGTACCGAAGAGCGCCTCGACCGTCGGCACCGACACCTCGGCTGCCGCTGCGATGGCCCGTATCGTCGTTCCCCCGTAGCCCCGCTCCAAGAACACCGCGGCCGCCGCTTCCATCACCCGCCGGCGGGTCCGCCGGGCCTGGGCTTCTCGCAGGCTTGACCGGTAGCGGCGAGTCGCCCGAGTCGGCGCCGAGATCACCCGCACAGTATCGGCTATGGCATATCCATAGTCAATACGAGGCAGCGACCGGCGCCTGGTCTTGTGCCCAACTCGCTCTCGCAGCGGCCCAGGGCTTCCGGCAGCACGCCCAACCCGCGCCGTTGACACGGGCGGCAACGGCGGACCCGGCAGCGCAACTCGGCCTCAATGGTCAGGGCACGACGCGAACCTGCCGGTCGTGCGCATTCCCACGACGCGCCGCCAGGCAAAGCAAGCGGCTTATCCATGCTCAGGATTCCCCGCCGGAACGCAAGAGGCCCTCGACACAGCCTGCACGATTCACCTCGCCGGGCTCGGTCACGAGCCAGACCTGTGACCCGGAACTCCACCCCGACGAACTTACGACGTCACCCACTTAGCCGTTGCCCAGGCCGGGGCAGTGCGGGCCCGCGGCAGGCTCACTGGCCGCGCCCGCCGCGGAGCGCATGCCGTCCCTTCTTCGCCGCCGGTCACCCCGCGCGCTGGAGTCCCTGGGGGAACGCATGCAGCCGCTACGACACCGCTGCGTCGGCGGGCCAGCAATCGCCCCTACAGTGGCCGAAGGCCGGCCGACCTCAGCGGACGACAAAGGGGCGCGATGACAGCAACGAACGCGACGCCGAGAGTTGGCGTGGTCCTTCGCCCGCAGCTTCCGCCTGAGCAGCTACGCGGGTTCGTTAAGGCGGCCGAGGATGGCGGGCTCGACGACGTGTGGCTGTGGGAAGACTGCTTCCTGGGAGGAGGGCTGACCAGCGCCGCGGTAACTCTGTCATGGACCACGTCGCTGCGGGTTGGCCTGGGCCTGATGCCGGTACCGTTCCGTAACGCTGCGCTCGCGGCCATGGAGATCGCTACCCTGGCGCGTTTGTTCCCTGGCCGCTTTGTCCCCGCGGCCGGACATGGGGTGACGCGATGGATGAGTCAGGTCGGTGCCCACGCCGCGTCCCCGATGACGTTGCTGAGCGAATGGGTGAGTGCGACTCGCGCACTGCTCAACGCGGAAACTGTCACGGTAAACGGTGTTTATGTCCGGCTTGACGAGGTCTCGCTGGACTGGCCCCCCACCTCAGTGCCTCATCTTCTGGTCGGGGCCCGGGGTCATAAGACTCTCGCCCTGGCGGGCGAGATCGCCGATGGCCTCGTCCTCGACGCCGGCCTGTCGCCCGACGGCGTCCGTGCCGCGGTGGCGGCCGCTGCGTCGTCCAGGTGTCAGGAAGTGGTCGTGTACCTGCCCTGTGGTGCGGGACAGGCCGCCAGGCAGCGGCTCGAAGCGGAGCTGGACCCAGTACGCGGTTCCGGTCCGGCGCGCGTAGCGGTGGGTTCTCCGAGCGATGTCGCCGGCACTGTCCGGGCCTTCGCCGCGGCCGGGGCGACGACCGTCGTGCTCCAGCCGGCTGGCGACGATCCGAACCTCGACTCGACTCTTCGCCTTGCCGCGGACGCCCGAACCATCGTCCGGGATGTTCCGGCCTGACGATTCAGCACACCTTCGCGCGAAACGAACCCGGCGAGGGGGAGAGGCGTACGCTCGGCCGGGTGAGCGTCCGGATCGGCCGGCGGATGGCTAAACAGGGCGGCGGCGCCAGGCCAGGCCGCCAGGCGTGGATTGTCCCGCCGCGGCTTTTGACGGTGGAAGAGGAGGGGGAGCGGCACGCTTCGTGGCTTGAGCTGTTCTTCGATCTGGTTTTCGTGGTCGCAGTCACCGAGCTGTCGCGTGCCCTTGTCGTGCAGCATTCGCCGATGGGGTTTCTGCGGTTCGCTGCGCTGTTCTTCCCGGTGTATGTGGCGTGGCAGGGCTACATGGCGTACGCCACCCGTTTCGACACCGACGACATGGTCTTCCGGTTGGTGTATTTCGCCGCCATGCTGGCGATCGCGGCGATGGCGGTGCTGATCCAGGATGTGGCTCGCGGAGTCCATAGCGCGGAGTTCGCGCTCGCCTATGTAGCGCTGCGGGTGCTCTTGGTGGCGCTGTACTGGCGCGCCCGGCGCTCGGTCCCGGCCGCCCGGCCGCTCATCCGGTTTTACGGCGGCGGCTACGCGATCGGTGCTGTGATCTGGCTGGTGTCGCTGGCGTTTCCGGCCCCAGGCCGCTACGTCGTGTGGGTGATTGCCCAGGTCCTTGAGCTGAGCTTGCCTCCGTTGTCGACCAGGCTGCACCGGCGGATCCCGACGAGCGCGACCCACCTGCCCGAGCGGTGGGCGCTGTTCACCTTGATCGTGCTCGGCGAGTCGGTTGTGGCTGTCGCGGTCGGGACATCCGGCCAGCACTGGCACGCAGGGTCGGTGGCGGCCGCGATCCTCGGATTCGCGGCCGTGGCGTGCGTGTGGTGGCTGTACTTCGACCGCCAGGCGAGCGTCGCGCTGCGCGGCTCCACCATGTCGATCGTCGTGTATTCCTATGCGCACATCCCGCTGCTTATCGGACTGGCCGCGATGGGCGCCGGCGTGCGGATGCTGATCAGCCGCGCCAGCCAGACCCAGCTCGGAGCAGGCCCGGGCATCGCGCTCCTCGGCGGCGCGGCGCTGTTTCTCATATCGCTGGTGGGCACGCGGGTCGTGACCATTCACGACCAGCACCGACGCGGTGTCTCCCTGAAGCTGATCGGCGCCGCGCTTATCCTCTCCCTGCTCGCAGCCAACATGGTCCTGCCGCCGCTCGCACTCGCCGGCGGCCTGGTCGCCGTCTTGGCGGGCATTGTGGTGGCCGAGCGCACGCTGATCGCGGCGAGCTCGTAACCGCCCATTAGCATCCTGGTATGACAGCGCTAGGGGATCTTGATCGGGCCAGGATCGGTGAGCTGCATGGCCGGGAACTTGCGCGCTTCCGGCAGGACCGGCCCCGGACGCTTGCCATGATCGATCGCGCTCGCGCGCATATGCCGAACGGCGTGCCGATGGCCTGGATGGCCTCTGACAACGACCAGCCGGTGTACGTCGACCATGGTCACGGCCCGGGTTTCACCGATCTGGACGGTTTCAGCTACGTCGACTTCAATGCCTCGGACATGGCGATGTTCTGCGGGCACGCGAATCCGGCGATCGTACGCGCGGTCCAGGAGCAGGCGGCCCGGTCCACGCAGTTCCTGCTGCCGACTGAGGCCTCGGCGGAGGTGGCCGAGGAACTTGCCCGCCGCTATCCGGTTCCGCAGTGGCAGTTCACGTTGTCGGCCACGCAGGCTAACACCGAGGTCATCCGGCTGGCGCGGGCCGTCACCGGCCGCGAGGTGGTCGTCTTGTTCCAGGGGCATTACCACGGCCACTTCGAGGAGGGCCTGGTGGATGTCGAGGGCGGCCAGGTCAGTGCTCTGCAGCGGGGCCTGTCCAAAGGGGTGACCGGCCGGGTGCGGATCGCCCAGTTCAACGACGCCGGCACGCTGCGCCGGGCGCTGGAGCCCGCCGACGTGGCCCTGGTGCTGACCGAGCCGGCGATGACGAACACGATCCATCTGCTGCCGCCCGAACCCGGCTGGCACGAGGCGCTCCGCGCCCTGACCCGGGAGCACGGCACGCTGCTGGGCATCGACGAGACCCACACCCACGTGGTGGGACCCGGTGGCGCGACGGCGATCTGGCAGCTGCAACCTGACATGGTCACGATTGGCAAGGCGGTCGCAGGAGGGCTGCCGATGGGCGCGTACGGAGTCAGCGCCGAGCTGGGAGGGGAACTGGACTGGGCACGCAACGTCGCAACCGGCGGCACGCTGTTCGGGAATCCGCTGTCGGCGGCGGCCGCGAAAGCGGCGCTGACCGAGGTGCTCGTAGCGGATGCCTACCAGCATGCGGCCTCCTTGGGGGCCGAGCTCGCTGACGGGATCAAGGCAGCGATCGACTCCGCCGGCCTGCCGTGGACGGTGATCAGGCTCGGGCCTCGATCGGGCCAGTGGTACGGGCCGGCGCCGCGCACCGGCGCGGAGGCGCACGCCCTCATAGACAGCCAGCTGACCCGGCTCATGCGGATCTGGCTCGCCAACCGAGGCGTGTGGGAAGCGCTGCCGGGCGCGGGTCCCACCGTCCCTATCCCCGCGACCCGCGACGACGTGACCAGCTACCTGGAGGCCTACAGCGAGCTGCTGGCCGCACTGCGCTAATTCCCAGGACCAGTGGTCGGTACGGCAAGAAAGGACGCTCGGCTCAGCCTGCATCAGCGTGGCACACCGCCGTCCTGCCCGGCCTGCGGTAAGACCCGCCGGGCGAGACGAGCGCGGCCGCGCCGGTGCCCCGGCCGCCCTACTTGACGTAGGCGATGGGCATGACAGCAGGCACCTCAGGCACGACTTCCGACTGATAGTGGGCGCGGATGCCCTCGATGTAGCGGTGGCAGCGTTCTGTCAGTCCTTCGGCGGTCTGCATGCGGCCCTTGGTGACGAGGATGCCCAGGTCGGCGCCGTGGAACCTAAAGTCACCAGGGGGGTAGACGCGCATGAAGAAGGCCTCGTCCTCACCGGTGATCTCATGCCAGTCATTGCTAGCCCGGTCGAAGGTGAGCGTCCCGCTGTCGGTCAGGTGCCAGGCGCCGGTACGCGGCGCGGCCAGGATCCGCTCGACCGAGTCGCCCGGCTCCTTCATGATCAGCTGCGACCAGACATCCACGGCCGCCAGCTCGCGCCAGCGCTCGTTGATCTCCTCCACATCGATCGTGTAGTCGACGTCCATGAACTCCAGCAGGTGGAACAGGAACAGCGGCACGTCGGCGTACGCTCCGGCCGTGACGTTCGTCATCGACGAGACCCCCGAGATACGGGGGTTGAGCTCCCCCAGGTACACCGCGCCGGTATCGAGATCAACGAGCACGTCGATCTCAAGGAAGCCCTTGTACCCTTCCTGGGCGAGCCGGCCGCCCAGCTTGCGGACCAGGCTGATCGCGGTGGCCCGATCGGCCTCGGACAGCGCCTCGGGGAACAGGTCGTTACCGCACCACCCGCCCTTGTACGGGGTGAGCTCCGGGTACCCGGTCAGGTCGGTCATGAACGGCCCGACGATCGTGCCGTGCCTGGTGATGCACGCCTCCACGGCCGCAGCCTTGTTGTTGATCCGCCTCATGACCTTGAGCTGCTGGCCGATGAGGTCCGCTGCGCAGGAGTCCCAGTCCCGCTCGGAAGTGATGAAGAACGTGGTCTTGCCCGAATCGCCGTAGGGAGTCTGCACGACCAGATCACCGCCGAGGTCACCGGCCGTCGCCAGCGCAACGAGCTCGGCGTAGCTGGCTGCCTCGCCGAGCACGTTCGGGGCTGACGGCGCGCCCGCCTCGTTGCCCAGCTGGGTAGTGACGATCTTCGAGTCCAGCCGGCGCCGCAGCGAGTCCGGCGGCAGGATCAGGTTGTACCCAAGTTCCCGGCAGATCTGCTCGGTCTCCTCATCGAAGAACACCATCGCGATCATCGGCACGCCGCCGCGGCGGCGCAGGTGCTCCC
>DATGVY010000460.1:0-32128 GCA_035299845.1 Streptosporangiaceae bacterium | reverse complement strand
GGCAGCGCGGCGCGGCGGGCGGGCGGCGGGCGGCGGCGGGCCGGTGCGGGCCGTGCGATCCTGTGGGACGTAACTGATGCATCGATAACGGCCCGCGAGAAGGGGGCAACGGATGCCGGCTGAGGTACATCAGGATGCCGTGGCGATGTCCGGCGAGCTTGCCGAACTGCGCCACGCGATCCACCGCGAGCCCGAGATCGGGCTCGACTTGCCCAGGACCCAGGAGAAGGTGCTCGCCGCACTCGGCGGGCTGCCACTCGAGATCACCCGCGGACGCGGGCTGAGCTCGGTGACCGCAGTGCTGCGCGGCGGCAAGCCGGGCGCCACGGTCCTGTTGCGCGGTGACATGGATGCGCTGCCCGTCACCGAGCGGACCGGCCTGCCCTACTCCTCGCAGATCGATGGGGCCATGCACGCATGCGGCCACGACCTGCACACCGCGATGCTCGCGGGAGCGGCGCGGCTGCTCTCGGCACGGCAGCAGGAGATCGCCGGAAACGTGATCTTCATGTTCCAGCCCGGCGAGGAAGGCTACGCCGGGGCGCGGCAGATGATCTCCGAAGGCGTGCTCGACGCGGCCGGCGGCCGGCCGGTCGCTGCCTTCGGGCTGCATGTGGCCTCGGCACAGCTGCCGCAGGGCGTCTTCAGCACCAAGGCGGGAACGATGATGGCAGCAGCCGACGTGTTCGAGGTAGTCGTGCACGGGCACGGCGGGCATGCCTCCCAGCCGCATCGGGCCGCCGACCCGATCCCCGTCGCCTGCGAGATCGTGACCGCCCTGCAGACGATGGTGACCAGGCAGTTCGATGTCTTCGACCCCGTCGTCCTGACGATCGCCAGCTTCCACGCCGGCACCACCGACAACGTGATTCCCGATGAGGCGATGCTCCGGGGTTCGCTGCGGACCTTCTCGGCGGAGACGCGGACGCACGCGATGGACCGGGCCGTGCGCCTGGTCAGGGAGACTGCCGCGGCGCATGGCCTGACCGCCACGGCCGGGTTCCCCACGGGATACCCGGTGACCGTCAACGACATCGACGAGGTGTCCTTCGCGCAGCGCACGGTGACCGACGTAGTCGGCAGCGCGCGATGCCTGACCCAGCCTTTCCCGCTGACCGGCGCGGAGGACTTCTCGTTCGTCCTCGACCAGGTGCCGGGCGCGTTCATCATGCTGGGCGCCTGCCCGCAGGGCACGGATCCCGCGGTCGCCCCGTTCAACCACTCCGCCGAGGCTGCCTTCGATGACAGCGTCCTCGGCGACGGCGCGGCACTCTACGCCGAGCTGGCGCTGCGGCGGCTGGCGGCCGGCTAGCCCGGCCGCACTGCCGTCGCCGTCGCCCGTCGCCGTCGGCATACGGCCGGCCGCTGCAGACGGCCACGTGTACATCTCCCGCCTCGTCTACCTCACTGGACGCGTGCAGCCCCGGCCGCCACACGACGTGGCTCCGGCTGCCGGGAATGAGATCCAGGGCATGGGCTGTAGCCGCGCCGCTGTCCTCAGAGGCCGGCCACGTCGGCCTGCTTGGCCCGCACCGCCTCGGCGGCCGCCCTGAGCGCGCTCAGCTCGATCTCGGTAAGGTTCCGCACCACCACGGCCCGGACTCCCGACGAGCCGATCGACGCCTCGACACCCAGGTAGACGCCGGAGATGCCGTACTGGCCATCCACCCATGCGCACACCGGTAGCACAGCACCGGAGTCCTGCGCCACGGCGCGTGCCATCCGGGCCGCGGCAGCGGACGGGGCGTAATAGGCAGAGCCGGTCTTGAGCAGGCCGACAATCTCCGCCCCGCCGGCCCGCGTCCGCTCGACGAGGGCGTCGATGTCAGCGGCGGAGAGCAGGTCGGTGAGCGGCTTGCCGTCGACCGAGCATGCGGACGGGACGGGCACCATCGTGTCACCGTGCGAGCCGAGGGTCAGGGTGCGGACGCAGCCGACCGGCACGGCCAGGCGCTCGGCGACGAAATAGCTGAACCTGGCCGTGTCCAGCATGCCAGCCTGGCCCATCACGCGGTGCGCGGGAAACCCGGAGACCTTGGCCGCCAGCGCGGTCATCTCATCCAGCGGGTTGGAGACCACGATCAGCACCGCGTCCGGCGCGTGCTTGATGACCTGCTCGACCACGCTCCTGACGATCTTGGCGTTGACCCCGATCAGGTCCATCCGGCTCATCCCCGGCTTGCGCGCCAGGCCCGCCGTGATCAGTACGATCCCGGAGCCGGCGATCGCCTCGTACCCCTCCCCGGCCGGTCCTGTCGTCTGCCCGGTCACCCTTGTCTCGAAGCCCTCGATGGGCCGCGACTGACTGATGTCGAGGGCGAGTCCCTCGGGCTTGCCGTCCACGATGTCGGTGAGCACGACCTCATGGAAGATGTCGTATTCAGCGAGCCGCTGCGCGGTGGTCGAGCCGTAGAACCCGGCGCCGACGACAGTTACCTTCCCTGTGCGGGCCATCTGTCGTGATCTCCTTTGCATTCTGTCGCGCGTCAGCTATCGCCCGTCACGACCCGGCCATGGCGGACCGCAGGTTCTCGTCGAGCGCGGCGAGGAATTCCTGCGTCGTCAGGAACGGGGTGCCCTCGCCGACGAGCAGCGCGAGATCCTTGGTCATCTTGCCGCTCAGCACGGTCTCGACGCACACTCGCTCCAGCGTTTCGGCGAACGCGGCCACCTCCGGGGTTCCGTCAAGCTTGCCGCGGTGCGCCAGCCCGCGAGTCCAGGCGAAGATCGACGCGATCGGATTCGTCGAGGTCGGCTTGCCCTGCTGATGCTGCCGGTAATGCCTGGTCACCGTGCCATGTGCGGCTTCGGCCTCGACGGTGGACCCGTCCGGCGTCATCAGCACGCTGGTCATCAGGCCGAGCGAGCCGAACCCCTGCGCGACGATGTCGGACTCGACGTCCCCGTCATAGTTCTTGCATGCCCACACGATGCCGCCATCGCCCTTGATCACCTGAGCGACCATGTCGTCAATCAGGCGATGCTCGTAAGTGATCGCTGCCGCCTCGAACTCGGCCTTGAACTCAGCCTCGTACACCTCGGCGAAGATGTCCTTGAAACGGCCGTCATACGCCTTCAGGATCGTGTTCTTGGTGGACAGGAACAGCGGGTATCCGCGGTCCAGCGCGAAGCGCATCGTCGCGCGGGCGAAGTCCCGGATCGAGTCGTCGAAGTTGTACATGCCCATGGCGATGCCGCCGCCGGCAAACCGCGCGACCTCGAGCTCGATCGGGGTAGCCGACCCGCCCGCTGGCACGTACGAGATGCTCACCGTGCCTGGCCCGGGAACCACGAAATCGGTGGCGCGGTACTGGTCGCCGTGCGCGTGGCGGCCGATGATGATCGGCTTGGTCCAGCCGGGCACGAACCGCGGGATGCTGGACATCACGATCGGCTCACGGAAAACCACTCCGCCCAGAATGTTCCGGATGGTCCCGTTCGGCGACCGCCACATCCGCTTGAGGCCGAACTCCGCGACACGATCCTCGTCGGGCGTGATGGTCGCGCATTTGACGCCAACGCCGTGTTCCTTGATCGCGTTCGCAGCATCGACGGTCACCTGGTCGTCGGTGGCATCCCGGTTCTGAATCGACAGGTCGTAGTACTTCAGATCGATATCCAGGTAGGGCAGGATCAGCTGATCCTTGATGAAATGCCAGATGATCCGCGTCATCTCGTCGCCGTCGAGATCGACGACGGGATTGGTTACCTTGATCTTGGACATGCTCTTGCTTTCCCTTCCTCACGCCCGCGCCGTTGCGTAGTGGAACTCACCGGACGCGAGGCTATCGGCACCGCGCCGGGCCCAGATCAGTTCTGGGCAGGAAACACCAGGCCAGCGACCATTAGCCCGACGCCAAGTACCGCGAACGCCGCGACGTCCGCCAGCCGTCGCCGAGATGCGAGCATTCCCGCGCGGCGCTCAGGCAGGACCAGCCTGGCCACGGCCGCCGCGAGGAGAATGCCGGCCACGGCCAACGTGCCTCCCTTGACATTCTGCGGGCCACGCCACATGTAGGACAAACTCAGGGCCACCCCGCAGATGACGATGACGTAGGCCGGACCCCACCGCTGGCGCCGCGCTCCATCGGCCCGGCGGCGCCGTGCCCCGTCCGCCGGCAGCCCCGGATCCGTCAGCCGGACCGATCCGCCGACCGCATGCCTCACCGCTGGTCCAGCGGTGTCCAGGTGAGGCCGCGCTCACCGATGTACTCACTGTCCGGCCGGATCAGGCGGTTGTCCGCGTGCTGCTCCATCACGTGAGAAGTCCATCCGGCCATCCGGCTCACCGAGAAGACCGAGGTGAACAGGTCGGTGGGGATGCGCAAGTAGTGATACACAGTGGCAGCGTAGAAGTCGACGTTCGGATAGAGGCCCTTCTCAGCGAAGATGATCTCCTCCATCTTCCTGGACATGCGGTAGTACGTGTCGTCGCGGGACGAATCGCCGAGTTCCGCTGACATCTCACGCAGATGCGCGGCCCGTGGGTCTTCGGTCTTATACACGCGATGACCGAAGCCCATGATCTTCTGGCCCTGCCTCAGGCGGGCGAGCACCTGGGTCGCGGCGGCCTCCACCGGGTCGCTGCCGCCGCTGTTCCGCATCGCTTCCAGTCCACGCATCACCTGCTCGTTAGCCCCGCCGTGCAGCGGTCCCTTGAGCGTGCCAAGCGCGGCAACCACCGCCGAGTGCATGTCGGACAGCGTCGCCGCGCAGACCCGGGCGGCGAACGTCGACGCGTTCATGGTGTGATCGGCGTGCAGTACCAGGCAGGTGTCGAGGATCTGCGTTTCCCGCTCGGACGGCGGCGTCCCCGTGATCTGCAGCAGGAGATTGGCCGCCACCCCGGCTTCGGGATCTGCCGGCCGGCTTTCGCGTCCCCGCCGCGCCGCGTCATAGGCGGCCACCAGGACCGGCTGCTGAGCGGTGAGCCTGGCCGCCTTGCGCATGTTGGGCCCTGGCTGATTGGAATCCTTGTCCGGGTCGTCGGCACTGGCCAGCGAGACCAGCGACCGCAGCGCCTCCATCGGCTCCTGGCTGCGGGCGATCTCCGGGATGCTCGTGGTGACGAGCTTCCCCAGCGCGCGGCCTGCGGCGATTTCACCGCGATAGCCGGCGAGCTCGCCGTGACCCGGCGGGGATCCGCGCTGCAGGAGGTACGCGACTTCCTCGAAGGTGGCAGCGCCCGCCAGCTCGTTGATGTCATAGCCGCGGTAGAAAAGGCGGCCCGCCCGGCCGTCGATGTCACTCAGCCCGGTGGAGGCGGCAACAACATCCGCCAGCCCCTTGGACGGCCTTTCCGCCATGTGATCCTCCCGGACGGCTCGCTGGGCAGTGTACTTCCGCGGCACCGGCGCTGCTGCCGCGGCTGCCCCGTACGCCCCTCGCGTTCCCCGGTGGCCGTCCGGCAGCCGTCGCCGCCGGATCCCCGAACCTGTCGCGTCGAACACGGTACGAATCCCGTCAGGAGGGTAGCTGGACCGTAAGGCATCGGTCACTGCTCCGACAGGCAGGAGGAACGGGTCATGGATGACCCATTCATCCGCATTGAGGAATCCGGCACGGTTGTAGCGCTACGCGAGGATGTCACCACGATCGGACGCGGCTGCGCTGTCGATGTCCGCCTCAGCGACCCGAGCGTCTCCCGGCTGCACGCGGAGATCATCCGCCGCGGCCCTTACGCCTACGTGACTGACCTCGGATTATCGAGAAACGGCACCAGGGTCAACGGGCGCCTCGTCGCCCGGCGGGTGCTCGATGACGGCGACGTGCTGACGTTCGGTTCGGCACGCTGCAGGGTCGGCGGGATTGCCCGCGAGGACTTCACCGCTGAGGTGGAGCTGCGCAGGTCGGCCGCGCCCGAGCTGACTCGCCGTGAGCTCGACGTGCTGACATCGCTGTGCCGGCCGGCGCTCTCCGACGAGGCGTTCGTCGCTCCGGCGACGGCCCGCGAGATCGCGTCGGATCTCGTGGTGACCGAGGCGGCGGTCAAGCAGCATCTGCTGCGTCTCTACCAGAAGTTCCGCATCCCCGAGGGCACGAACCGGCGGGTCCGGCTGGCCAACGAGGTGGTCGCACTCGGGCTCGTCCGACCGCTGCCGTCGACCGGGCGGCCCGAGCCATCCCAGGCGCCGCCGCCCGAACCTGCGGACCTGCCGGCCAACGCGACGATCGGCGCGGAGGTACAGGACCTGCGCGCCAGCTGATCCCGGTCGCCGGGCTGCTCGGCTGCGGCATCCAGGCCGGCGGCTGGCCGTCAGCCGACCACCCGGCCGGCCAGCCGGACGAAGGTGACCCTGGCGTGGTTGACCAGGACCCGGAAAGCGTGCAAGTTGCCGCCCGGCATGCCGAGATGGTGCAGCGGCCAGTAGAAGGCCGGCTGGGAAAATGCCGTCACCATTGCGGCAATTGCCAGCGCAGCGGCCCCGATGAGCGTCACCACCGCGGCACCAGGCGAGCCGCCCACCGCGTCAAAGAGCCTTCCGAGCTGCCGCCTCGCTCCTGCGGAGCCGGGGCCGAGGCCATAGCAGGCAACGAGAGCCCCGGCCGCGTAGGCGACGGCGCGCGGGAACGGGTCAACCGGTACGGCCACGATCGTGATGCCCGCCGCGACCCCGGCGGCCACCAGCGCAACCGGCGCGAGCAGCAGGCTGGAGATGACTGACCAGGCCAGCATCACCGGGTAGGCCAGCGCGGTGACCGCCGCATCGCTTGCCCGGGCGCCGCGCGCCGCCCGCCGCCGGGCCGCGCGGATCTGGGTCAGGTCGGCCGCTCGCAGCGAGACGAGCACGGCGAGCGCGGGCAGCGTGCCCGCGATGGGCAGGACCACGCTGGCGCCCGCACCCACGGCCACCGAGGCCAAGACGAACAGCATCCGCATGCGGCGCCGCGAGGATCTCCCGCCCGCCGTGCCGACCGCCGCTGGGTAACCGCCGGCCCCCGCCGGGCGGCCGTTGCCGGGCGGCCGCGCCCCGGCTGCCCCGGGGGCGGGCGGGCCGTACTGCACCGGGGGAAGCAGGTCGCCGATCGAGGGACCGGCCGGGTTGCCGATGGCCAGCGGCTGCGTTACGTGCGGCCACGCCGGGGGGATGGCCGGCCGGGCGGTTTCCGGCAGGCCAGCGCCCGGCGAGCCGGTTCCCGGCAGGCCAGCGCCCGGCAGCGCGCCAGCCACCGGGGCAGCGCCGGCACCCGCGGCCGCACCGCCCGCGGCCGCACTGCCCGGGTCCGCACCGCCCGCGGCCGCAGGACCCTGCACCGCAGCATCCGTGACCGCACCTCCCGCGGCCGCACCAGCCGGGACCGCAGCACCGGGCGCCGCAGCACCGGGCGCCGCAGCATCCGGGGCTCCGGCCGGCCCGGCGGAACCGCCTGGTCCGGCCCGGCCGCCCCAGTCGCCGATGGTCGGCGGCACCTTCACCGCCGGTCCAGCCAGCCCGGCTGGCTGGAGCAGCGCACCGGGCGCCGTCACCGTTGCCGCGCCAGGGACGAGCTCCGCCGGAACGAGTGCGGCGGCCCGCTCGGTCAGCTCTGCCGCGGCGGGCCGGCGGGCCGGGTCGCGGGCCAGGGCCGCGGTGACCAGGGGGAGCAATGGCGGCGGGCAGCCTTCGAGATCCGGCTGGCTGTGCACGATCCGGTAGAAGATGGTCTCGAACGAGCCGGAACCGAACGGCGGCCGGCCGGTGGCAGCAAACGCCACTGTGGCGCCCCAGGAATGCACATCCGACGCCTGGCTGCTCTCCTTGCCCTCGATGACCTCAGGTGCGAGGTAGCCGGGCGTGCCCATGAACATCCCGGTCTGGGTGATCCTGGTCGAATCCGGCGCATGCGCGATGCCGAAGTCGATCACGACGGGCTCGCCGTCGGCGAGCATCACGTTGCCGGGCTTGAGGTCCCTGTGCACGACGCCCGACGCATGCACGGCGGTGAGGGCGGCGGCGAGCCCGCGGCTCACCGCGGCCAGTTGCGGGCCAGGCAGCGGCCCGTGCTCGGCGATCACCTGCTCAAGCGTCCGGCCGCGCACGTACCTGGTGACGATGTAGGGCGGGTCACAGGTCACGTCCGCGTCGACAACCTCGGCGACGAACGGGCTGCGCACCCGCCGCATCGTCTCCACCTCGCGGGCGAGCCGGCGCCGCGCGTTGGGATCCCCGGCCACCGCAGGCCGCAGCACCTTGACGGCGACCTGGCGCTGCTCGGAATCGGCGGCCAGGTAGACAACGCCCATCCCGCCCTCGCCGATGCGCTCAAGCACGCGGTAGGGCCCGAACTTGCCCGGCGTCCGGTCCTGCTCAGTCATGACCGCACCAGCCTACGGATTCCCCGTCCTTTCCGCTGTCAAGCCCGCGGCAGGAAGGGATGCAGGAAGAACAGTCATCAGTCCCGCCGCAATGCCTTTCCCGCTGTACGCAGTATCCGGCGCGGGGCCACCCCGGCCAAGCCGGCGATCGCCTTGTACTGTGCCCCTGGCACCGACACCGGCCGGCCCGCCGCGACAGCGTCAAGGCCGGCCCGGGCTACCCGGGCCGCGTCGAGCCAGCCGAAGGCCGGCGCCGACGCGGTGCCCTCGCGGCCCGACGACGACCAGAGCGCAGCCGTCGGCGGCGGGCAGCCCGGCCAGCCGGGTCCCCGATGCCGCTGGACGCCCCGGTGACGAGCGCGGTGCGGCAGGCATGGTGCATTGATCTCGCGCCTAGTCTCCCGCTAGCAGCTTGCGCAGTGCCTGGGCGGTCGCCGCGTTCTGCTCCGCGTGCGCGACCAGCGCCCTGGCCAGTTCCTCCGCCCAGATGCCCACGGGAACGGGCTGGCGGGAGAGCACGACCCCGCGGACCTCGCGGCAGATCTCCGCCACCGGGGCGCCGCGCTGTACCCCGAGCGTCATCACGAGCTCGCCCATCCGGACGGTGATCTTGGAAACCTGGCCGGGACGGCCGCGCATCCGGTCGGATACCGTCCGGTCCCTGTCGATCGTGACCCACCCGGCCGGCAGGGCGTCGCCGAGCGACTCGGTGAGAACGCGCGCATAGATGGCCACGTCCGCGCTGTCCGCGCGCAGCGCGGCGGTGACCAGGTCCAGCGAGAGACCGTCGCCAGGCTCGATCACTGGGGCTCCATCCTTCGTTGCGGCACCGGGCGGCTGCGCTGTGTCAGCGGCCGGCGAACGATGCCTTCCCTGGCCCATTCTCGATGAAACTGCGCATTCCTGTCCGCTGGTCCTCGGTGGCGAACAGCCCGGCGAAGTTCAGCCGCTCGATCTCGAGCCCGGAGTCGAGGTCGACATCGAGGCCCTCATCGATGGCCTGCTTCGCGGCGCGCAGCGCGACGGCAGGACCGCCGGCATAGCGGCTCACCAGGCCCCGCGCCGCCTGGTAGACCTCCGCGTCCGGGACGACCTTGTCCACCAGGCCCATCGCGAGCGCCTCCGCCGCGCCCACGAACCGGCCGGTGTAGACGATGTCCTTGGCCCTGGCCGGGCCCACCAGGCGGGGCAGCCGCTGGGTTCCGCCGGCTCCCGGGATGACGCCGAGCAGGATCTCCGGCTGCCCTACCCGCGCGCCCTGGCCGGCCACCCTGAAGTCGGCGCACAGCGCGAGCTCAAGGCCGCCGCCCAGCGCGTACCCGGTGATGGCGGCGACCACCGGCTTGGGGATCTTCGCCACCGCGGTGAACGCCTCCTGCAGCCGCCGGGTGTCAGCGGCCATCTGACTGTAGCTGGCCTCCGCCATCTCCTTGATGTCGGCCCCGGCGGCGAAGACCTTCTCGCCGCCGTAGATGATGGCGGCGCGGATGTCGTGATCGGCGGTGACCCGCGCGGCCGCGGCCGCGATCTCATCCTGGACCTGGGCGTTCAGCGCGTTCATCGGCGGGCGGTCCAGCCGGATCACGGCCACCGCCTGATCGATCTCGAGCCGAACGAACTCGCCCATGCCGCACCTCCGTGCCGAACCACGATCCTATGCAGGCATTCTGCCGGTTCGCGCCCCGGCCAGGTGCGGCCGGCTCCGGGCGCCCGCCCCTGGCTTCACCGCGGGGCAGGCGCCCGGCCGGTCACTCGCCCGACGCGCGGGGCATCGACACCCGCTGCCAGCCGTTCAGGAAGCCGCGCACTTCGCTCTCGCTGTAGCGGCGGTGGCCGCCGGGGGTGCGGATCGACGACAGCTTGCCGCCACGCGCCCACCGCGTCACGGTCTTCGGGTCCACCCGGAGCATGGCTGCAACCTCGGCTGGTGTGAGCAGGCGGTTCTCCGGCTTGATCTTGGTTCTCACGGGACTGGTCCTCTCACGCTTGAGGGTAGTTGGTCAGTAACAGAAAGTAACTGCTCATTAGCGTTACTCACCGAGAGCGCTCTATCACAGGATGTCATGCCCCCCCGGCTTTTGCAGGCGTTCTGTCTGGCACGGGGATAAATTTCCCGCGCCCGCCCTTGATGTCCTCGTTAGGAGGACGTCACGATCACGCGGCAGGTTTACTTGCCTGGCCTGACGCGGCTATGTCGCATTAATATCGCACCGGCCGTCACCAGCGCGTCAGCGGAGATCCCCGTTCGTCATCCCGGCCGGGGCATCAGGGACCGTCACGAGGCCGAGCTCGGCCGCGGTGGCCAGCAGCCGGTGCCGCGGCAGGACCCGGACGGTGTAGCCGAACGGGCCGGGCCCGCCGAGCTCGATCTCGCCCGCATACCTGGCGACCGGATGGCTGCCGGGATGCCCCTCCAGGGCAAGGTCAGCGCAGGCTGGATCGGCAATCTCGTCCTCGTCCCCGGCCCGGCCGTAGACCACCTGGACGGTGACGTCGGCCGGCGACAGCTCGCCGAGCGCGACCGTTGCCCGCACCGCGAGCCGCGCGCCGGGACGCTGCTCTCCCTCTGCGGCCTCGACATGCTCGATCCGGATGCCGTGCCAGGCCCTGGCTACCCGCTCCTGCCAGGCGGCTAGCTCGCGCGCACCGCTGAAGTCGGGCTCCGGACCGGCGCCGGCCGCGCCGCCGGCCAGCGCCCGGGACGAGCGCGCCGCCGGCCGGTACAGCCCGGCGACGTATTCGCGCACCATCCGGGTGGCCTGAGCCTTCGGGCCCAGCGTCCGCAGCGTGTGCGCCACCATCTCCAGCCAGCGTCGCGGCGGGCCGCCCGCGGCGTCGTAGAACAGCGGCGCGACCGACTGGCCGATCAGGTCATACATCGCCGACGCCTCGACCTCATCCCGCCGGCCTGGGTCGGTGACCACGTCAGCGGACGGGATCGCCCAGCCGTTGGCGCCGTCGAACCACTCATCCCACCAGCCGTCCCGCACCGAGAGATTCAGGCCGCCATTGAGCGCTGACTTCATGCCCGAGGTGCCGCACGCCTCAAGCGGGCGCAGCGGATTGTTCAGCCAGACATCACAGCCCTGCACGAGGGCCCGGCCGAGCGCCATGTCGTAGTCCGGCAGGAAGACGATGCGGTGCCGGACCCTGGGATCGTCGGCGAACCGCACCATCTGCTGGATGAGCAGCTTGCCGCCGTCATCCGCCGGGTGCGCCTTCCCGGCGATCACGATCTGCACCGGCCGCTCGGGGTCGAGCAGCAGGGCGGTCAGCCTCGCCGGGTCGCTCAGCATCAGCGTCAGCCGCTTGTAGGACGGCACCCGCCGGGCGAAGCCGATGGTCAGCACGTTCTCGTCGAGCGCGTCATCGATCCAGGTCAGCTCGGCGTCGGAGGCACCGCGCTGGCGCCAGGAGGCGCGCAGCCGCCGCCGGGCCTCCGCCACCAGCCGGGCGCGGAGCAGCCGGCGGATTTCCCAGATCCGCTCCGGGGCCGCCGCCGCTATGCGGGTCCAGGCGGGCCCGTCTTCCGGCGGCGGGTCGTCCGCCGGGACGGCCTGCTCACTCCGGCCGGCCCCCAGATCCAGGATCTCGGCCGCGACCCAGGTAGGCGCGTGCACGCCGTTCGTCACCGAGCCGATCGGCACCTCAGCGGCGTCGAAGCCGGGCCACAGGCCGGTGAACATCTGCCTGCTCACCGCCCCGTGCATGCGGCTCACGCCGTTGACCCGCTGGGCCAGCCGCATCCCCATCACGGCCATGTTGAACACGCCGGGATCACCGCCGGGGAAGGTCTCGGCGCCCAGCGCAAGTACGCGCTCGCACGGCAGCGCGGGATCTTCCGCTGCCCCGCCGAACTGGCTCTCGATCAGCTCCCGGCCGAACCGGTCGATGCCGGCCGACACCGGGGTGTGGGTGGTGAAAACCGTGCCCGCCCGGCAGGCGGCGAGCGCCTCGGCGAAGCTCAGCCGCTGCCCGGCGTACTCGCGGATGCGCTCAAGGCCCAGGAAGCCCGCATGACCCTCGTTGGTGTGGAAGACCTCCGGCCGCGGGTGCCCGGTGATCGCGCAGAACTCCCTGACGGCACGCACGCCGCCGATCCCGAGCAGCAGCTCCTGGCGGAGCCGGTGATCGCTGCCCCCGCCGTACAGCCGGTCGGTGACCTCGCGCAGGGCCGGCTCGTTCCCCTCTACGTAGGAGTCGAGCAGCAGCAGCGGTACCCGGCCCACCTGCGCCAGCCAGATCTGCGCGGCAAGCGCCGCGCCGCCCGCGAGCGCCACCGTGACCTGGACGGGCGCGCCATGGCCATCGCGCAGCAAGGCGAGCGGCAGGCCGTTCGGATCCCCGGCCGGGTAGCGCTCGGCCTGCCAGCCGGGCGCGGACAGCGACTGGGTGAAGTAGCCGTGCCGGTAGAGCAGGCCCACGCCGATCAGCGGCACGCCGAGGTCGCTGCTCGCCTTGAGGTGATCCCCGGCGAGGATGCCGAGGCCGCCGGAGTACTGCGGGAGCGCGGCGGTGACACCGTATTCCGGCGAGAAGTAGGCCACCGCGGCCGGCACGTCCGCCAGCGCGGGGCTGGCCTGGTACCACCGCGGGCCGGACAGGTAGTCGCGCAGCTCGTCGGCGGCGTCGCCGAGCCTGCGCAGGAACCGCCGGTCGGCGGCCAGGGCGGCCAGCCGCTGCTGCGACACCTCGGCCAGCAGGGCCACCGGATCCTGCCCGGCCCGCTGCCACCCGTCCGGGTCGATCTCGGCAAAGAGATCAAGTGTGTCCGAATTCCATGACCAGCGCAGATTCAGCATCAGCTCGCGCAGCGGCGCGAGCGGCTCTGGCAGCTCCGGGTGAATGGTGAACCTGCGGATCGCTCTCACGCAGAGCGACCCTAATGGGTGCCCGGCCGTCACGGTAACCGGGACGCTTGCAGCCGCGCGCCGATGGGTAACGTTGCAGGGTGATAGGCCGCATTCCGATCCTCGACGTGCAGCCGGCGGTGGAGTGCGGGCGGCGTCCCGCCAAGGCCGTCGTCGGGGAATCCTTTGAAGTCAGCGCGACCGTGTTCCGCGAGGGACACGAGATGCTCGGCGCCGGTGCCGTGCTGCGCTGCCCGGACGGCGGCCGCGGGCCGCTGACCGCCATGCGCGAGCTGGCCGAGGGCACCGACCGCTACGGCGCCGAGGTCATGGTGACCTCGGCCGGGCTGTGGCATTTCCGGGTGGAGGCATGGGGCGACCCCATCGCCGGCTGGCGCCACGATGCCGCCATCAAGGTGCCGATCGGCCAGGACGTCGACCTCATGCTGGCCCAGGGCGCGCTGCTGTTCGATCGTGTCGCGCGGAACATCAGGCCGCCGGGCAAGGGCGACCCGGCGGCCGCGCGGCCGGCCGCGGGCAGCCAGGCGGCCGCCGGGGCGCGGGCCGCGCTTGACGCGGTGGCCGCGCGGCTGCGGGACGCCGATGCCCCGGCCGCCGACCGGCTCCGTGCCGCGTTCAGCCCGGAGATCACCGCGATCCTGGCCGCCCGCCCACTGCGCGACCTGCTCACCCGCTCGCCGTGGTGCCCCGTCATCGTGCACAGGGAGCGCGCGCTCTACGGGTCCTGGTACGAGTTCTTCCCGCGTTCCGAGGGGGCGCAGGCCGCCGGGGATGGCAGCGGCGGGCCCCGGTCGGGAACGCTCAAGACCGCGGCCGGCCGGCTGGACGCGGTCGCCGCGATGGGCTTCGACGTCGTCTATCTCCCGCCGGTGCACCCGATCGGGACGACCGCCAGGAAGGGCGCCAACAACGCGCTGCACGCCGGGCCCGGTGATCCCGGCTCGCCCTGGGCCATCGGCTCGCCGGCCGGCGGGCACGATGCCATCCACCCGGATCTCGGCACGCTGGCCGACTTCGACGCCTTCGTCGGGCGGGCCGCCGAGCTCGGCATGGAGGTCGCGCTCGACTACGCGCTGCAGGCGTCGCCCGACCATCCCTGGGTGCGTACGCATCCGGAATGGTTCACCACCCGGGCCGACGGCAGCATCGCCTACGCGGAGAACCCGCCCAAGCGCTACCAGGACATCTACCCGCTCAACCTCGACAACGACCCGGACGGGAGCTACGCGGAGGCGGTCAGGATCCTGCGGCACTGGATGAGCCACGGGATCAGGATCTTCCGGGTGGACAATCCGCACACCAAGCCGCTGCGATTCTGGGAACGGCTGCTCGCCGACGTCGCGCGGACCGATCCCGACGTGCTGTTCCTGGCCGAGGCGTTCACCCGCCCGGCCATGATGCACGAGCTGGCCAGGATCGGCTTCCACCAGTCGTACACGTACTTCACCTGGCGCAACTCGGCCGCCGAGATCACCGGCTACCTGCGGGAGCTGGCCGGCCCAGCGGCGGCGTATATGCGGCCGAACTTCTTCGTCAACACGCCGGACATCCTCTGCGAGTACCTGCAGTACGCCGGGCCGGCCGCCTTCCGGGTGCGGGCGGTGCTCGCGGCCATGCTCGCCCCGTCCTGGGGCGTCTACTCCGGCTACGAGCTGTGCGAGAACACCCCGGCCGCGCCGGGCGTCAGCGAGGAGTACCTGGATTCGGAGAAGTACCAGTACCGGCCGCGCGACTGGGACGGCGCGGAGGCCACGGGCGCGAGCATCGCGCCTTTCCTGGCCCGGCTCAACCTGATCAGGAAGGCACACCCCGCCTTGCACCGGCTTCGCAACCTCCGGTTCCACGCGGCCGACCAGCCGGAGCTACTCTGTTTCTCCAAGAACTCCGGCGGGGCAGCGGCCGGCCCGCCGGGCCGGGATGTCGTTCTTGTCGTCGTGAACACCGACTGGCGCCAGCCGCGTGAGGCCACTATCTGGCTAGATATGGCCGCACTCGGCCTGGACCCGAACGCGGAGTTCCTTGTCACCGATGAGCTTTCCGGCGAGTCTCACCGGTGGCGGCAGGCAAACTATGTACGGCTGGACCCGGCGGTGGGACCCGCGCACATTTTCACCGTCGGCACTTAGCAGACCAGGCAAGATCCAGCGCAAACGCAGGAGAACGCAGTGGCCAGAAAGCCTGAGCCGGCGCCGGCCAGCGGCCCGGGATTGCCGCCGACACCGGTGGCAGAATTTCCCGCCGGACTGAACGAGCCGGTGCCCGACTCGTTCTCCTTCGACACGCCCAGGGATCCGGAATGGTACAAGCGCGCGGTCTTTTACGAGGTCCTTGTGCGCGGCTACCACGATTCGAATGGCGACGGCACCGGGGACATCCGCGGCCTCATCTCCCGGCTCGACTACCTGCAATGGCTCGGGATCGACTGCCTGTGGCTGCTGCCCATCTACGCGTCGCCGCTGCGGGACGGCGGGTACGACATCGCCGATTTCACCTCCATATTGCCGGATTTCGGCACCCTCGGGGATTTCGTCGAGCTGGTCGAGGCGGCGCACGAGCGCGGCATCCGGGTCATCGCCGACCTGGTGATGAACCACACCAGCGAAGACCACCCCTGGTTCCAGGCGTCCCGCAGCGATCCAGACGGCCCGTACGGCGACTTCTACGTCTGGTCGGACACCGACGAGTGCTACCGCGACGCGCGGGTCATCTTCGTCGACACCGAGCATTCCAACTGGACCTACGACCAGGTACGCGGCCAGTACTACTGGCACCGGTTCTTCGCCCACCAGCCCGACCTGAACTACGACAACCCGCGCGTGCAGGACGCCATGATCGAGGTGCTGCGGTTCTGGCTTGACCTCGGCATCGACGGGTTCCGGCTGGATGCGGTGCCGTACCTGTATGAGCGGGAGGGCACGAACTGCGAGAATCTCAAGGAGACGCACGAGTACCTGCGCCGCGTCCGGGCCGAGGTGGACCGCCTCTACCCGGACCGCGTGCTGCTGGCCGAGGCGAACCAGTGGCCGGCCGACGTCGTCGAGTACTTCGGCGACCCGGCCGTCGGCGGCGACGAGTGCCACATGGCCTTCCACTTCCCGCTGATGCCGCGCATCTTCATGGCCGTGCGCCGCGAGCAGCGCTATCCGATCTCGGAGATCCTGGCCCAGACCCCGCCGATTCCGGCCGGCTGCCAGTGGGGCATCTTCCTGCGCAATCATGACGAGCTGACGCTGGAGATGGTCGCCGACGACGAGCGTGACTACATGTACGCGGAGTACGCCAAGGATCCCCGGATGAAGGCGAACATCGGGATCCGGCGGCGGCTCGCGCCGCTGCTCGACAACCACCGTGACCAGCTGCAGCTGTTCACCGCGCTGCTGCTGTCGCTGCCCGGCTCGCCGGTGCTGTACTACGGCGACGAGATCGGGATGGGCGACAACATCTGGCTCGGCGACAGGGACGGCGTGCGGACCCCGATGCAGTGGACGCCCGACCGGAACGCCGGGTTCTCCGGCTGCGACCCGGCCCGCCTCTACCTGCCGCTGCTCATGGATCCGATCTACGGCTACCAGGCGCTCAATGTAGAGGCACAGCAGAAGAACTCGGGGTCAATGCTGCACTGGACCAAGCGGATGATCGAGATCAGGAAGCGGCACCCGGTCTTCGGGCTCGGCCGGTACGAGGAGCTGAGCTCGTCCAATCCGAGCGTGCTCGCCTTCGTCCGCGAGTACACCGACCCGGCCGCGGGCTCAGACGGCGCCGACCAGATCCTCTGCGTCAACAACCTGTCCAGGTTCCCGCAGCCGGTGGAGCTCGACCTGCGCAGGTTCAAGGGGATCACCCCGGTCGAGTGCATGGGCGGCGTCATCTTCCCGCCGATCGGGGAATTCAGCTACCTGCTGACCCTGCCGGGGCACGGTTTCTACTGGTTCCAGCTCCCGGCCTTGCCCGGCACGATGGAAACGGCACACTGACAGGGGCGTGAAACAGGTCATGGAGACCAGTCCTTGGCACGGGATCTTGCGGCAGCAACTCGTCCTGCGGCTGGCCGGCGTGCGGACCGCGGCCAGCCCGACGCCCGCCGGGCGGCTGGCCGGCCGGGACTTAGCGCCGGACCTGGCTCCAGGATCCCACCCCGCGCGGCGGGCTGGCCGCTCCGCCCGTACGGTGTTAGACAGCCGACGGGAAGGAACACATGCCCGCAATCATGACATTGGAGAATTCACTCGCCACATGGCTGCCAGCCCAGCGCTGGTATCCGGGCGGCAGCGCCGCCGTTGACCTAGTGATCATCGCTGACACCCCGCTCGCCAGCGGCGATCCCGAGCTACGACATCTGATCATCGGAGTGTCCAGCGGCGGTGCGACGGTCAGGTACCAGGTGGTGGCCGGCGTGCGCGAGCAAGTGCCGCCGGAGCTGCGGCACGCCGTCATCGGCCCGGACGGCAGCGGCCGGACGGCCTACGACGCGCTGCATGACCCAGAGCTGACCCCCGTGCTGGTGCGCGGCATCGCCGGCGGCCGGGCCGTCGGGCCGCTGCGGTTCGTCGCCGAGCCCGGCGCGCCGATCGATCCGGCAGCACGCAGCCTGGTGCTGTCCGCCGAGCAGAGCAACACCAGCCTGATCTTCGGCGAATCCGCCATCCTCAAGGTGTTTCGCCGAGTCTTCCCCGGCCAGAATCCGGACCTTGAGGTGGCACACGCGCTGGCCGGCCTCGGCTCGCCGCACGTGGCCCAGCCGTTCGGCTGGATCGAGGCCAGACTGGGCGACGGCAACGGGGGCGACGACGCCGCCGGCGGCAGCAGCAGCGGCGGCGGGGAGCCCGCCCTGCTCGCCGTGCTGTCGGAGTACCTGCGCGGCGCCTGCGACGGCTGGTCGCTCGCCGAGACGAGCCTGCGCGACCTGTACGCAGCCGGCCCCGGCCGCGCGGCCGACGCAGGCGGCGACTTCGCCGGCGAGGCGCACCGGCTCGGCGCGGCCACCGCCAGCGTGCACGCCGACCTGGCCACCGCCTTCGGCACCAGCCTGCTGGACCCGGCGGGCGTCACCGCGCTGGCCGCGCAGATGGTCAGCAAGTTCAAGGCGGCCAGCGCTGAGGTGCCGGAGCTTGCCCGGCAGGCCGCCAAGGTCGGGGCCGCCTACGCCCGGCTGGCCAGCCTCGGCGCGGCCCTGCCCGTCCAGCGGGTGCACGGCGACTACCACCTCGGCCAGGTGATGCGGACCCAGACCGGGTGGGTGGCACTCGACTTCGAGGGCGAGCCCGCCGCCCCGCTGGCGCGCCGCCGCTCCCGCTCGCCGGCCTTGCAGGACGTCGCTGGCATGCTGAGGTCGTTCGACTACGCGGCGCGCCACCAGCTGGCCGGCCGCCCCGACGAGGCGCGCCTGGCCGCGGCGGCCAGGGACTGGGTGGCCAGGAACCAGGCCGCGTTCTGCGCGGGATACGAAGAGGCCGGCGGCAATGATCCGCGGGCGCAGGCCACGGCGCTGCGCGCGCTGATGCTCGACAAGGCGGTGTACGAGGTGACCTACGAGGCCAGGTACCGGCCCTCCTGGCAGTCCATCCCGCTCGACGCGATCGCGGCGATGTAGCCGTGGCCGCAGTGAACGACAGCCCCGCCGGCGTCAGCCCCGGCGAGATCGACAGGATCGTCGCCGGCACGCACCATGATCCGCACGCCATCCTCGGCGCGCACCGGGTAGCCGGCGGAATCGCCGTCCGCACGCTGCGGCCGCTCGCCACGGCCGTGACCGTCCTGCTCGCCGACGGGCGCCGCTTCCCGGCGAGCCACCTGCACCTCGGCGTGTTCGCCGCGACGCTGCCGCTCACCGACATCCCCGACTACCGGCTGGCCGTCACCTACCCGGGCGCCGGGGACGGCAGTGCCGCCGACCAGGGATCAGGGGCGGGATCAGGCGCGGCGGCCGGCGCCGGAACAGCCGCCCGGGCCGGCGAGATGCTGGTCGACGACCCGTTCCGGTACCTGCCGACGCTCGGCGAGGTCGACCTGCACCTCATCGGCGAGGGCCGGCATGAGGAACTCTGGAGAGTACTCGGCGCGCATGTCCGGTGCTACCCCGGCGACGCCCCCGCCCCGCAGCCGAAGGCAGCCGCCAGGCCGGTCAGAGCAGGCGGCGACCATCCGTTCAGGAATGATTTTGATCTTGTCACCGGTACGTCATTCGCCGTCTGGGCGCCGAACGCGCGCGGCGTGCGGGTGATCGGGGACTTCAATTTCTGGGACGGGCATGCCCATCCGATGCGCTCGCTCGGCGGATCGGGCGTCTGGGAGATCTTCGTGCCCGGGGTCGGCGAGGGCACCAGGTACAAGTTCGAGATCTGCGGGCCGGACGGCTCCTGGCAACGCAAGGCCGACCCGATGGCGGCGCTGGCGCAGCCGCCGCCGGACACCGCATCCGTCGTCTGCCAGTCCGGCTACCAGTGGGGCGACGATGACTGGCTGGCCGCCCGGGCCGGCCGGGATCCGCTGCGCCAGCCGATGAGCGTGTACGAGGTGCACCTCGGCTCGTGGCGGCCCGGGCTGTCCTATGCCGAGCTCGCCGACCAGCTCACGCACTACGTCACCGAGCTCGGCTTCACGCACGTCGAGTTCCTGCCGGTCGCCGAGCACCCGTTCGGCGGCTCCTGGGGCTATCAGGTGACGTCGTATTACGCGCCGTCGGCCCGGTTCGGCACGCCGGATGAGTTCCGGCTGCTCGTCGACCGGCTGCATCAGGCCGGCATCGGCGTGCTGCTCGACTGGGTGCCCGCGCACTTCCCCCGCGACGCGTGGGCGCTGGCCAGGTTCGACGGCACGGCGCTGTACGAGAACGCCGACCCGCAGCGCGGCGAGCACCCGGACTGGGGCACGCTGATCTTCGACTACGGCCGTCCCGAGGTGCGCAACTTCCTGGTGGCCAACGCCCTGTACTGGCTGGAGGAGTTCCACGCCGACGGGCTGCGGGTGGACGCCGTCGCCTCCATGCTGTACCTGGACTACTCGCGGAAGGCCGGCGAGTGGACGCCGAACGCGCTCGGCGGCCGGGAGAACCTGGACGCCGTCGCGCTGCTCCGGGAGGTGAACGCGACCTGCTACCGGCGGGTGCCGGGCATCATGATGATCGCGGAGGAGTCCACCGCGTGGCCTGGGGTGACCCAGCCGGTGCACCTGGGCGGGCTCGGGTTCGGCCTGAAATGGAACCTCGGCTGGATGCACGACACGCTGGCCTACCTGGCGCACGACCCGGTATTCCGGCATTACCACCACAACGAGCTGACGTTCTCGATGATGTACGCCTACACGGAGAACTTCGTGCTGCCGCTCTCGCACGACGAGGTGGTGCACGGCAAGGGCTCCCTGCTCGGCAAGATGCCGGGCGACGAATGGCGGCGGTTCGCCGGCCTGCGGGCGCTGCTCGCTTACATGTGGGCGCACCCCGGCAAGCAGCTGCTGTTCATGGGCTCGGAGTTCGGGCAGGCGGCCGAGTGGTCCCAGCAGGCGGGCCTGGACTGGGCGGCCCTTGGCGGCTCCCTGCACGCTGGCCTGCAGCGACTCGCCATAGATTTGAACGCGGCCTACCGCGGAAGTCCCGCGCTGTGGGCTGATGACTTCTCGCCGGATGGATTCGGCTGGATCGACGCGAACGACTCGGCCGGCAACGTGGTGTCGTTCCTGCGGTTCACCGGCTGTGCCGCCGGCGGTGCCGCCGGCGGTGCCCGCGTGCTCGCCTGCGTGGCCAACTTCGCCGGCGAGCCGCATCTCGACTACCGGATCGGGCTGCCGTCGGCCGGGCGGTGGCGCGAGGTGATCAACACCGACGCGGCGGCCTACGGCGGCAGCGGGGTCGGCAACCTCGGGGTCATCGAGGCCGTCGCTGAGCCCTGGCATGGCAGGCCGGCGTCCGCGGTTCTTGCCGTTCCGCCCCTTGGCGTGCTCTGGCTCGCCCCCGAGCCCGGCTAGGCCCGGCTCGCCCCCGAGCCCGGCTCGCCCGGCTCGCCCCCGAGCCTGGCTAGCCCCGGGTCAGGCGCTTCGGTCTCCGGCCACTCCCCCACGTTCGTCGCAATCGTCACATCAGCCACGCCTGTGACGCTCCGGGCACCGTCGCCGGAGGAGGATTCCATGATCACGGTGCCCCCTTCCATGATCACGGAAACTTTGGCGGGCTCCAGAGGCTGTCGGACAACTCGTGATCTTGAAAAGTCAAGCTGCTGGAACACGGCGTTTTGAGTAGTTGATCCCCATTTGAAGCGTCGAATAGTTGCCTCAGATGGACCGGCACTCCACTACATATGAGTAGACGGCAGTTGTGCGACAGCTTCTCCAGCCCCGCTTTGTTTCCGTGATCATGGAAGGCGGCCGGGCCGGGCCGGGCCGGGTAGCTGAGCAGGTCGCCCGGCGCCCAGGCAGGCATAATGTGGCTGCTGGGTAAGGAGCATCGATGGACGAGGAACTCCGCGCAGAGGCGCCCCAGCACGAGCCCGTGCCGCCCGGCGCGGCGCGGCAAGTCGCCGAGAAAGCCGCCGCCGGCCTGACCCCCGGCCGGATGCCGGGCATCTACCTCGGTCACGGGGCGCCGCCGCTGGTGGATGACCCGCTCTGGGTAGTCCAGCTCGAGGGATGGGCGCAGGCACTGCCGCGGCCCCGGGCCATCCTCATGGTGTCGGCGCACTGGGAGTCCGCGCCGCTGACGATCGGGGCCACCAGGGACGGCGTGCCGCTCATCTATGACTTCGGCGGCTTTCCCGAGCGTTACTACCACGCTCAGTACCCGGCGCCTGGCCGCCCGGAGCTGGCGGCGCAGGTCGGCGGCCTGCTGTCGGGCACCGAGCCGGTTGCCGCCCAGCCGGACCGGGGCCTGGACCATGGTGCCTACGTGCCGCTGACTGTCATGTACCCGGACGCGGACATCCCGGTGCTGCAGATCTCCATGCCGACCCTGGACCCCGCCCGGCTGATCAGCATCGGCGCGAAGCTGCGGCCGCTGCGCGATGAGGGCGTGCTGATCATCGGCAGCGGCTTCCTCACCCACGGGCTGCCGTTCCTGCGGGACTTCCGCTTCGACGCGCCGCCACCCGGCTGGTCGACGGAGTTCGACCACTGGGCGGGCGAGGCGCTGGACAGCGGCGACATCGACGCGCTCGCGGGGTTCCGCAGCGCGCCGGGAGCCCGCTATGCCCATCCCACCACGGAGCATTTCGCGCCGCTTTTCGTGACGCTCGGCGCCGCTGGCGATACGGCGCCGCCGGTCACCACCATCACCGGCTACTGGCTCGGGCTGGCCAAGCGGTCCGTCCAGGTGGCCTGACGGCGTCGCATCGGGCGGCGAGGTCAGAGCAGGCCGAGCAGCCAGCGCGGGCCGGTCACCGACGCACCGGCGGCCGCGCACCGCGAGCGCAGGTCCCGGTCCGCGGTCACGACAAGGCGACGACCTGGGGTCCGCGCCGCCAGGTCGGCGATCAGGTCGTCGCCAGAGCCGCCGGCCGCGACGACCCGGACCCGGCTCATGTCCCGAGACCCGCCCGGCTCCCCATCGCCGCGCCCGCCCTGCTCCCCATCGCCGCGCCCTCCCGGCTGCACATCCAGGGACCAGCGCGGCTGGGCCGCCAGGTCGTCCAGCGCCGCGCGCGCCGCGCCTTCGAGTACAAGCACGAAGCAGGGGAACCAGCGCTCCATGGCCGGTGCCGCCATCGAGGCAGGCAGTTCGGGGACACCGCGCCCGGCCAGCGAGACCAGCTCGCCGTGCAGCCGGACGGCCGCGCCGGCCCGGTCCCGCCACCAGCCGTCGGCCCGCGAGCCCATCACGTTCGCCACGTCCACGATGACCGTCAGCCGCAGCAGCGACGCCCGGAGCACCGGCCATTGCGCGGCGAAGCCGGGATGCAGGGCAAGGCGGCCGACCTCGTCCTCGGGCACCCAGCCGACCTCGCTCGTCTCCGCGCTCGCGCTGTGCACAGCGAACGCCTTCCTGGCCGCGGCGGTGACCGTCTGGTAGGACCAGCCGCCGTGGTCATCGCGCAGGATCCCGGCCACGCGGACCTGGTCCGGAGGAAGGCCGCATTCCTCAGCGGCCTCGCGCAGCGCGGCGGTCACCGCCGACTCGTGACTGTCCCGCGCGCCGCCCGGAGGTCCCCAGGTACCGGGGTGGTTGCCCCACCAGCTCCTGCGCTGCAGCAGCACGGTGCCGCCGCTGCCGTCTCCCGGCACGTAGGCGAGCAGGCCGGCCGCGCCGTACCGGCCCCAATGCCGGTGCCCCTGGGCGCACCTGACCCAGCCATCGCCGTCCCGATCAGCCATTGCCGCCGACGATAGCGCCCGCAGCGGCCGGAACGCGGCCGGGGCGGCAGACCTGCGAAGGACCGCCCGGCCTTGGCGGCCTTTAAGCTGGCCGCATGGTCGAATCGATGATTTCGGATCACGTCAGCAAGCTGCGCCAGCGCCGGACGGCGCCGCTGATCCTGGAACTCGACCTTACCGAAGGGATTATCGAGGAGCGGCCGCCCGACCCGGTGTCGGCGGCCGTGCTGGCGCGCCGCAGGCTGCTGCTGGCCGACGTGCTTGACGGGCTGCGCCGGGCCCGCGGCGACCAGCGGGTCAAGGCGCTCATCGCCAGAGTCGGCGGGCGGAACATCGGCCTCGCCATGGTGCAGGAACTGCGGGGCGCGATCGAGGAGTTCCGCGAGGCCGGCAAGCTGACGGTCGCCTGGGCGGAGACTTTCGGCGAGTTCTCCGCTGGCAACGTGCCCTACTACCTGGCCACCGCCTTCGACACCATCTACCTGCAGCCATCCGGCGACCTCGGACTGACCGGGATCGCGGTCGAGCGCCGGTTCTACCGCGGCACGCTGGACCGCGTCGGGGTGGAGTTCCAGGTCGGCAAGCGGCACGAGTACAAGAACGCGGCCGACCAGTTCACCGAGCGCAGCTTCACCGAGCCTGCCAGGGAGGCCACCAGGCGGGTGACCGCGTCCATCATCGATCAGCTCACCGATGCGATCGCCGCCCGCCGCAAGATCGACCCCGCGCAGGCCAGGGCGCTGATCGACCAGGGCCCGTTCCTGTCCGCCCAGGCGCTGGACGCGGGCCTGGTGGACGCGCTCGGCTACCGGGACGAGGTTTTCGCCGCCGTCAGGAAGCAGGCCGGCCAGGACGCCATCCTGCAGTACGTCAGCCGCTACCGGCGCTCGCACGCTCTGGCCGAGCGGGCGCGGAAGCTGCCGGCCCCGCGGCAGCAGTCCGTGGCGCTGATCTACGCGACCGGCGCGATCAGGCGCGGGCGCAGCGGGCGCGGTCCGCTGCCGGGCGGCAGCATCGGCTCGGACACGATCGCAGCCGCGCTGCGCGCCGCGGCCGGCGATGACCGGGCACGCGCGATCGTGCTGCGAGTCAATAGCCCGGGCGGCTCCTACGTGGCCTCTGACACGATCTGGCGGGAGGTGGTGCGGGCACGGGAGGCTGGCAAGCCGGTCGTGGTGTCGATGGGCGACGTGGCGGCCTCCGGCGGCTACTACATCTCGATGGCCGCCGACGCGATCGTGGCCCAGCCTGGCACCATTACCGGATCGATCGGCGTGCTGTCAGGCAAGCCCGTGCTCGCCGAGATGCTCGGGCGAGCCGGCGTGACCACCGACTCGGTCGCCGAGGGCGCCCACTCCGCGATGTTCACCACCAGCCGCCCATTCAGCGAGGACGAGTGGGCGCTGGTCAACTCCTGGCTCGACCACATCTACGCGGACTTCACCGGCAAGGTGGCGGCCGGCCGCAGCCTGTCCGCGGAGCGAGTGCACGAGCTCGCCAGGGGCCGGGTGTGGACCGGCGCGGACGCGCTGGCGAACGGGCTCGTCGATGAGCTCGGCGGGCTTGACCGGGCCGTCGATCTCGCCCGCGCCAAGGCCGCCCTGCCGCCGGCCGCGCCAGTGCGCGGCTACCCGCGGGTGCGGCCGCTGAACCGGCTCCGCGCGCCGGCATCGAGTGAAAGCCGGCCTGCCGCCCCGGCCGGGCTGGCGGCCGCGCTGCTGAAGGAGAGCTGGGGGCCGGCCTGGCGGCTGGCCGCGCGGGCCGGCTTCTCGCCGCACGGACCGCTCACGCTGCCCGGCAGCTGGACGTTCGAGTGACGGAACGGATGGTCGCCGGCGACCCGGCAGGCGGCATCGGCGAGGTGCTCGCGGCATTTGCCTCGGGCGTCACCCTGGTCACCGTGGCCGACGGGCGTGATGACATCGGGACGACGGTGAGCGCGTTCTGCCCGGTATCGCTGGACCCGCCGCTGGTGCTCGTCTCGCTGATCGCCGGCTCGTACCCGGCCGAGCTGCTCGGCCGTGTTGATCGATTCGCCGTGACCCTGCTGGCGGCCGGCCAGCGGATGCTGGCCGGCCGGTTCGCGGTGGCCGGCCGGCCCGGCGCCAGACTCATGCTGGACGGCGTGCCGCACCGGCGCGGCGAGCTGTCCGGCGCGCTGATCGCCGACGGCGGGCTGGCCGCGATCGAGTGCGAGGCCAGCCAGCGGATCCCGGCCGGTGATCACCTGCTGGTCATCGCGAGTGTCGCCGGGATCGCGTACGTCGCGCCCAGCGGGCAGCCACTGATCAGGTTCCGCGGCGGGTATCCCGCCATCGGCGCGCCCTCCCCGGCCTGACCGGGCGGCAGCCCGGGCGGGAACTCACCGGCGGCCGGTGGCACCGGTGCCGCCGTCGGCCCTGTGGATAACGATGAGCAGTTCGGATTTTCCACGCTCCAGCGTGCAAAATCCGAACTGTTAGCGAACGGGGCACGCGGGCCGTCACGGATCTGGCCGGCTCGTGCTCCCGGGCCGCGTGCACCCGGCGCAGCCACTCACTCATTCAGGTAGGCGAGCACGGCGAGCACCCGCCGGTTGTCGTCATCCGACGGGGAGAGGCCCAGCTTGCTGAAGATGCTCGTGCTGTGCTTGCTGACCGCCTTCTCCGACACGAACAGCTGCTGGGCGATCGCGCTGTTCGAGCGGCCCTGGGCCATCAGCGCGAGTACCTCCCGCTCGCGTGGCGACAGCAGCGCCATCGGCTCGTCGTGGGAGCGCCGCCCTAGCAGCTTGGCGATCACCTCCGGGTCAAGGACGGTGCCGCCGGGTCACGTCCCTGTTGTCCGGCTAGGCTGCGCGTTTCCCGGCCTGCCAGACCGCCGCGACTAGCGGGACGCCGGGCCGGTAGGCGAGGTAGGCGTGCGAGGGCGCGTCGAGCATGACCAGGTCGGCGCGTGCGCCGATGCCGAGGTGACCGACATCGGTCCGGCGCAGCGCACGCGCCCCGCCAGCGGTGGCGGCCCAGAGTGCCTCTTCCGTCGTCATCCGCATCTCGCGCACCGCGAGCGCGATGCAGAACGGCATGCTCGAGGTGAAGCATGAGCCCGGGTTGCAGTCGGTGGCGATCGCCACCGTCACGCCGGCGCCGATCAGCCGCCGGGCATCCGGATACGGATGCCGGGTGGAGAACTCCACGCCGGGCAGCAGCGTGGCGACCGTTGCCGACGACGCAAGCGCGTCGACGTCCGCATCGGCCAGGTACGTGCAGTGATCGGCCGAAGCGGCGCCGTGCCGTACCGCGAGCTGCACGCCCGGGCCCGGGCCCAGCTGGTTGGCGTGTACCCGCGGCTGCAGGCCGGCCGCGATCCCGGCGGCCAGGACGGCGGCAGACTCGTCCGGGCCGAACGCACCCCGCTCGCAGAACACGTCCACCCACCGCGCCCGCGGCGCGCAGGCGTCCAGCATCGGACCGCACACCAGGTCCACGTAGCCGCCGGGATCACCGGCGAATTCCGGCGGCACCACGTGCGCGCCCAGGTACGTCACCTCCGGGGTGAACTCGGCCGCCAGGGCGACGCTGCGCGCCTCGTCGCGGACCGTGAGCCCGTAACCGGACTTGCACTCGAACGTGGTCGTGCCCTGGCCGAGCAGCTCGGCGGCCAGTGTCCGCAGGTTCGCCCTGAGCTGGTCATCCGTGGCCGCCCTGGTCGCTGCGACGGTCGCCCGGATGCCGCCTGCCTGATACGGCAGCCCGGCCATCCGGGCAGCGAACTCAGCCCCGCGCTCCCCGGCGAACACCAGGTGCGCGTGCGAGTCGACGAATCCCGGCAGCACAGTGCGGCCGGCCGCATTGACGGTCTCATCAGCGGCCGGCGCCCGCGCGACCGGGCCGGTCCAGGCCACCCGCCCGGCGTCGATCACCAGCGCCGCGTTTGCGGCAGACGCGAACGGGCCGGGGCCGGCCGGCTCGCCGCCATCCCCCGGCGCGTTCGTGACCAGCTCGCCGATGTTCGTGATCAGCACGCTCACGTGCGCATCGTGCCACATAGTCACGCCGGGGCACCGCATTGGCCAGCACCTCATTCCGGGCCCAGGTGCTGCACCAGGCAGCACCGTCAGCCGGAACGGAGCGCGGACCCATGGCTGGCGTTCCTGCCGCTGCTGGAAGCCGGGGAGGTAGCGACCCAGCTAGGGGCGCGCGCCGCCAGCCTGGAGCGCGAGCTGGCCAGGCTGGCGGCGGGGTTCGCGGCGACGGCGGGGCTTCCTGCCGCGCATCTTCGTGATCGAGGACGAGTACCGCACGGCGCTGCTGCGCACGGAGCTCGCCTGGATCCGGCCACTGGCCGCCGAGCTGCGGGACGGGCGGCTCGGCTGGACCGAGGAATGGCTCCGCGAGTTCGCCGCCGCCGGTCAGCCACCCGGCGCCAGCTAGACCGACGATCGGTATGGCTGCGGTCCAGCGGCCCGCCGGCAGGTCATCGAGCTGCTGCCTGGCGTCCAGGCGAGGATGGAGGGGCACCGGACTGGGGAAGGCACGGCCGGGCAGTCAGTCCAGGACGGCCCGGATGGCGGCTGACAGCGCGGCGGGCACGTCCTCGATGAGCAGGTGCCGCCCGTCGCGCACGACATCCCGGCCGCACACCACCACGCTGCGGACGTCAGCGGCCGCCGCTGCGAAGATCACCGACTCAAGCGCGGTGGCTGGCCCGGTGCCGGCCAGCCGGAGGCTATCCAGCGCGACGGTCACCAGGTCGGCAAGCGCGCCCGGCACAATCTCGCCGGCGTCCGGCCAGCCCAGGCAGGCGTGCCCGTCCACCGTGGCGGCCGTGGCCAGCTCGGCGGCGGTGAAATGGCCGCGCCGGTGCGTGGCCAGCCGCTCACCGAGCTCCATCCGCCTGGCCTCCTCGAAGAGGTCGATCACGGCCTGGCTGTCGGTGCCGAGGCTGAGCCCGCAGCCGGCCGACGCCAGCGCACGGGCGGGCCCGATCCCGTCGGCCAGGTCGGCCTCCGTCGTCGGGCAGAAGCAGGCGAAGGTGCGGCTGCCGCCGAGCAGCTCGATATCCCGGCTGGCCAGGTGGGTCGCGTGCACGACGGTGGCCCGGGGACCAAGCGCGCCGGCGTCGTACAGCACCTCGGCCGGCGTCGCCTGGTAAGCGGCCAGGGACGCCAGGTTCTCCGCGGTCTGCTCGGACAGGTGCGCGTGCAGCGGGGCGCCGTAGTGCTGCGCCCAGGCGATCACCGGGTGCAGCTGGTCTGGCGGCACCGCCCGCACGGAGTGGATCGCGGCGCCGGCCCTGGCCAGCGGGCTGAGCACGCCGTGGGAATCGGCGCCGAGCGCGCTGGCCCTGGCCGCCCACTGCTCGCCGTCGCCGTCGCCGAACCGGAGCTGGGGGCCGGCCAGCGGCACCGGCGAGCCGCCGGGGTCCAGTCCGCCGGACAGGTAGCAGGTATCCAGCAGGGTGATCCGGATGCCCGCCTCTCCTGCCGCCGCGATCAGGGTCTTGCCGAGTTCGTTCGGATCCGCGTACGCGATGCCGCCCGGCGCGTGATGCAGGTAATGGAACTCGCCAGCGCAGGTGATGCCGGCCAGCGCCATCTCGGCATACACGGCTCTGGCCAGGGCCAGGTAGCTGGCCGGCTCCAGCCGGGCGGCCAGCTGGTACATCTGCTCCCGCCAGGTCCAGAACGTGCCGCGGCCCGCCTGGGTGATCCCGCGCAGCGCGCGGTGGAATGCGTGCGAGTGCGCGTTCGCCAGGCCAGGCAGGGTGAGGCCGGGCAGCCGGGTGGCGCCGGCGGCATCGTCCGGGGCGACCCCCGGGGTGACGGCGGTGAACCGGTCGCCGGACGCCTCGATCAGCACATCCGGCCGGACGCCATGGACCGGCAACCAGGCCAGCTCGGCAAGCCATTGCCTGGCCGGCCGGGCTGGCCCGGTGGCCGGCGGCCCCGTCATTGCTGGCCCGGTCATGGCTGGTCCCGCAGGCCGGGTCATCGGGACGCCAGTTCCGCTAGGACGGCGGCGAGGGCCACCACCCCAGTCTCGCAGTCGGCCGCCCCGGCGTGCTCGGCGGGCGCGTGCGAGACCCCGGTCGGGTTGCGCACGAAGAGCATCGCGGTCGGCAGCCAGGCCGCGAGTATCCCGGCATCGTGGCCGGCGCCGGTGGGCAGCACCGGCGCCGCGATCCCGCGGGCGCTGAGCGCGCCGCCCAGCCGTTGTCGCAGGCCCGCGTCGAACTCCACCCGCGGCGTGAACGACTCCCGCCGGACGTCGCAGCGTGCGCCGTGCAGCGCGGCGTGCTCCTCGGCGGCCTGCCCGATCTCGGCGACGGCCGCTTCGAGCGCCGGCTCATGCGGAGCGCGGGCATCCAGCCAGCCGGACACCGATGAGCTGATCGCGTTGACCGCCCCCGGGGAGGCGATGACCTTGCCGACCGTCGCCAGCATGCGGTGCTCGGCCGCTATCCGCCTGGCTGACAGTACGGTGGCCGCGAACGGGAGCATCGGATCGCGCCGGTCCTCCAGCCGGGTCGTGCCCGCGTGATCAGCCCGGCCGGAGAAGTCCAGCCGCCAGCGGCCGTGCGCCCAGATGGCCTCCGCTATCCCGACCGCGGCGCCCTGGCCGGTGAGGGCGCTGCCCTGCTCGATATGCAGCTCGACAAACGCGCCGAGGCCGGCCAGCAGTTCCTCGTCGGGGCCGAGGCCGGCCGGGTCGAGACCGGCCGCTGTCATGGCGCTGGCCAGGCTCACCCCGCTGGCGTCGGTCAGGCCGCGCGCCGCGTCCGGCGCGATCACGCCGGTGAGTAGCCTGCTGCCCAGGCAGGCCAGGCCGAATCTGCCGCCTTCCTCCTCGCTGAACGCGGCGACCGCGAGCGGCCGCGCCGGGACGAACCCGCCCGCCCGGAGCAGGTCGATCGCGGCGAAGGCGGACACCACGCCGAGCGGGCCGTCGAAGGCACCGCCGTCTGGCACCGAGTCCAGGTGGCTGCCGGTGGCGATCGCGCCGAGCCGCGATCCCGGGCAGTCCCACCACGCCCACAGGTTGCCGTTGCGATCACAGGTCGCGCGCAGGCCCCGTTCCAGCGCCTGTTCCTTGAACCATGCACGGCAGGCTGCGTCCGCCTCCGTCCAGGAGAACCGCCGGTACCCGCCGGTGGGCGCGTAGCGGCCGAGCGGTAACAGCGAGTCCCAGAGCGCAGCGAACGCCACGGCGCCTCCCTTCATGACCGCCGGGGCCGCGGCCGGCCTCACGGCGGCGGGCAACCCCGCAATACATGATCCGCGAGCCGTCACTATCCGCCGACGCCGGGTCCTCCGCACCCCATAAGCCGACATGGCAGATCACCTGCCCGCGGCCGGTCCGTCCCCGCGATCAGCCGGACTCCGACATCGGCACCCGCACCCCGCGCGCCACGGCGACCCGGCTCGCCTCGTCGTAGCCCGCGTCGGCGTGCCTGATCACGCCCATGCCGGGGTCGTTGGTCAGCACCCGCTCCAGCTTCTGCGCAGCGAGCGGAGTGCCGTCGGCCACGCACACCTGGCCGGCGTGGATCGAGCGGCCGATGCCGACCCCGCCGCCGTGGTGGATGCTCACCCAGGATGCGCCGGACGCGGTGTTGACCAGTGCGTTCAGCAGCGGCCAGTCGGCAATCGCATCCGAGCCGTCGGCCATCGACTCGGTCTCCCGGTACGGCGAGGCGACCGAGCCGCAGTCCAGGTGATCACGGCCGAGCACGATCGGCGCGCTGACATCGCCGCGCTGGACGAGCTCGTTGAAGCGCAGGCCCGCCAGGTGCCGCTCGCCGTAGCCGAGCCAGCAGATCCTGGCCGGCAGGCCCTGGAAATGGACCTTCTGGCGGGCCATCCTGATCCACCTGGCCAGCGGCTCGTTGGCGGGGAAAAGGTCGAGTATCGCCTCGTCGGTGGCGTCGATGTCGGCCGGGTCGCCGGACAGCGCCGCCCACCGGAACGGGCCCCTGCCCTCGCAGAACAGCGGCCTGATGTAGGCCGGGACGAAGCCGGGGAAAGCGAACGCCCGCTCGTACCCGGCCAGCTGCGCCTCGCCCCTGATCGAGTTGCCGTAGTCGAAGACCTCGGCGCCGCGGTCAAGGAAGCCGACCATCGCCTCGACATGGGCCGCCATCGACTCCCTGGCCCGGCGGGTGAACCCGGCCGGGTCCTCGGCGCGCAGCACGGCCATGTCATCGAACGCGACACCGCGGGGGAGGTAGGTCAGCGGGTCATGCGCCGATGTCTGGTCGGTGACGATGTCGATGGGGGCGCTGATCGCGAGGAGTTGCGGCACGATGTCGGCGGCGTTGCCGAGCAGCCCGATCGAGAGCGGCCCGGCGGCATCCCTGGCGGCCGTGGCGCGGCGCACGGCGTCGCCGGTGTCGTCGGCCGCCACGTCGAGGTAGCCGTGCTCGATCCGGCGGGCAATACGGGACGGGTCGCAGTCGATGCAGATCGCCACGCCGCCGTTCATCGTGACGGCCAGCGGCTGCGCGCCGCCCATCCCGCCCAGGCCGGCGGTCAGCGTGATCGTCCCGGCCAGCGAGCCGCCGTACCGCTTGGCCGCGATCGCGGCGAACGTCTCGTAGGTGCCCTGCAGGATGCCCTGCGTACCGATGTAGATCCAGGAGCCCGCCGTCATCTGGCCGAACATGGTCAGCCCGAGCGCCTCAAGCCGCC
>DATGVY010000459.1:0-2254 GCA_035299845.1 Streptosporangiaceae bacterium | reverse complement strand
GCCCGGTCCGCCGCAACCCTGCCGCCCGGTCCGCCGCAACCCTGCCGCCCGGTCCGCCGCAACCCTGCCGCCCGGTCCGCCTACGTTCCGTCAGGCAGCCCGCTGGCATCCGGGTTATTGCGAAGTATTTCTTTCACAATTAGTATTTCGCAACATGTCCTTCATAGATCAGGAAGCAGCCGGCCCGGCGTCGGCCGAGCCGGGAACCGGCGCACCGGGAACCGGCGAACCGGGATCGGCCGAGATCCCGCTGCAGATAGACGATCCGCGGATGCTGCGCGCGCTCGCGCATCCGGCCCGGATCGCGATCCTCCAGCACCTCGCGCTTGATGGCCCGGCGACGGCGACCGAATGCGCGGATGTGGCCGGCCTGTCACCATCCGCCTGCAGCTATCACCTGCGAGCTCTCGCCCGGCATGGATTCGTCGAGGAAGATCGGGCCAGCGCGGCGGACGGCCGGCACCGACCCTGGCGGGCACGGATCATCTCCCTCTCCTACGGAGGCGGTCCCGAGGAGTCGACCGCGGTACGCGCCGCGGGCCGGCTTCTGACGGAGAGTTTTCAGGCGCGCTTCGAGGAGGTGCGAGCCGAGTACTTCGACCGCGAGACTGATTTCTCTCCAGAATGGCGGCGCGCAGCCGGAATCGGCCAGAACGTGCTGCACGTCACTGCTGACGAGCTCGAGACACTGCGCTCACAGCTACGTGAGCTGCTGCTGAGATACCTGCGACTGGATCCCGCCGACCGCCCGGCCGGCGCCCAGCGCGTCCATGCGATGTTCGACCTGGTGCCCTGGTTCGACCCAAAGGACGATCAGTGACCGCCGCCGGCCGGGTCAAGGCCGCGTGGCGGGGCGGCCCGCTCGCGGACAGGAATTTCCGGCTGCTCACCGCAGGCCAGTTCACGTCAACTGTCGGCGACTTCTGTTACGCCGTCGCGCTGCCGTGGCTGGTGTTGTCGACGCACGGCGGCCCGGTCCTGCTCGGCACCGTGCTCGCCTGCTATGGCGTCCCGCGCACCGTTCTCATACCGCTGGGCGGCGTGCTCGCCGACAAGCTCGGGCCGCAGACGATCATGCTTGCGGCCGATGTGGTCCGCTGCGGCCTGGTCGCGGTACTGGCCGTGTTCGCGGCGAGGAATTTTGCCTCGCTGGCGGCGCTCGGACCGGTCGCTGCGCTGCTCGGCGCGGGCGAGGGACTCTTCCTTCCGGCCTCCTTCGCCATCATGCCGGCGCTGCTCGAGCCGGACGGGCTGCAGGCCGGGAACGCGCTCAACTCGGCCGCTGTACAGCTTGGCTCGCTCCTCGGGCCGGTGCTCGGCGGCACGCTTGTCGCCTTGGCCGGCTCCGCGCCTGCATTCGCGGTCGACGCTGCTTCGTTCGCGGTCTCCGCGGCCGCACTGGCCCTTATCTCGCGGCGGGCGACCGCTGCGGACGCCGACGCGCAGCCAGGTACGCAGCCTGATTCACCGCCAGGCGCGCAGCCAGACGCAGGGTCAGACGCAGGGTCAGGCACGGCGCAATCTGGCCGACCGCAGGACGCTGCGCCGAACATATGGCGGCTGTTGCGCACTGCGCGCGTGCTGCAAGTCATCATCATCGTCTGCGTGGCGGCGAACTTTGCGTTCGGCGGCACGCTGGAAGTCGCGCTTCCCACGCTTGCGCACGCCAGCTTCGGCGCGGCCGGCTATGGCGTGCTGATCGCCTGTTTCGGCGCTGGCGCGGTCACCGGGACCCTGGCGGCGGCCAGGGCCAAGACCCTGGGCCGGCCGGCGCTGGTCGCCTGTGCCGCCTTCGTCGCCGAGGGCGCAGCGGTCGGCGTGGTGCCCTTCCTGGGCGGCCTGCCCGGAGCTGCCGGGGCCATCCTGGTATTCGGGAGCCTCAATGGCTTCGGTAACGTCATCATGATCACGCTGCTGCAGCAATGGGCACCCAGCCGCTTGATTGGCCGGGTGATGAGCATGGTGATGCTCGCCAGCATGGGCACCTTCCCGGTTTCCGTCGCGATCTCCGGCGTGCTGGTCAGGGGCTTCGGCCCTGCCGTGTTCTTCCCGGTCGCCGGGGCCGCTCTCGCGCTGACGGTTCTGGGCGCCGTCACGCAGCGCGAGATCAGAGACTTCGGCGTCAACCCGGGCCCGGCGGGACCGGGAGTCCCGGCCGAACCTTATGGCTCAGCCGAACCACCCCCTGCCCCGGCGGAACCTTATGGCCCGGCCGAACCTCGCGGCCCGGCGGAACCGGCCGCCGGGCCGGCCT
>DATGVY010000458.1:0-15168 GCA_035299845.1 Streptosporangiaceae bacterium | reverse complement strand
GCCACGGTGGCCGGCAGCTTTGTCACCGGCCGGAATGACCTGTTCCCGTGCCCGCATGCCCGGCCTGGCAAGGGAGCGCCGAGCCGTCATAACCCACGGTGACAAACCGGGCACGGGCCCGGCGCGCCCCGGCCGTGGCGGTGCGAGGCTGGGATGGAAGATCTGCCGCGGGACCTTCACGCGCGCGCGACCCGGGGATCTGCGAGTTATCGGTACTGCCGTGTCCGGCCCATCGAAAGTCATGGGCAACCGACAAGTTCGGCCGAGAGGAACACCGGCTCTAGGCAAGTCCTAGCCTCCTGCTCTGCGGCCCGGCGTTCTGCCCGGTGGTTTCAACGGGGAATCCGGCGCGGGCGCCTGCTGTCCTGCGCGCGGCGGTATCGAGACGACAGCTACCAGATGATGATCGCCGGGCTCACCGCGCACGGCACTGCCCCGGAATGTCACTGCCGGCATCGTGGTGCCCGCCACTGTCACTGCCCTCTCCCCCGGGTCCGGTGGGTCGCAGGCCGGTGCCGTCAATGGCCGGCATACCTGCGCAGGCTGACTCCTGCCGTATCGGGCAACGAACTGACCACTTGCATGCCAAATCCGCCCAGATTGCCGGTTGCGGTGGCGGACCTGGCATCGTCCGGTCGGGGCCGTGGATCTAACGGTGTTTCCGGCCCGATCATGCCGGGGCTGATGGCCTGGCGGCAATCACACCGGGCTGATTCAGCCGTCGTGACGATCGGGACGGCCGCGCCCGTGGGTTCAGATCTGTCAGCGCTCGTGCGCAGCGGCATACCGTTCCAGCACGTCTGCCCGGATCCGGCCGCGCCCGGCAACCTGGATACCCTGTTTCCCGGCCCAGGCGCGCACGGCAGCCCGGTCCACCGAAAATGAGCCGCGAGATCGTCGCGCTTCCCGGGCCCCGCGCGGGCGCCGCCCGGCCGGGACGACACGGGCGGCGTCGATGTAGGGCGTCAGGGCGGCCAGGAAGGCAGCCTGGTTCTTCTCGGCCAGGTCGATCTCGAACTGCTGGCCTTGGTAGGCAAACGTCAGCATCTGAGCATCGGCTGAGCCGTCGATGTCGTCGGTGATCACTACAGTCACGGTCTTGGCCATGTGCGGAATCGTCCCGGCTGGCCGCCAGCGTTGTCAAAAGGACGCGCTGGGTCGCCAGTGACGGCCGGGGCTAGCCCGGCTCGCCAGATTTAAGATATCCGAGTTATACAGGCGGACCGATTTCGTCACGGCATGTGACCACGGGCTTGGACGCTTGCGCGCTCCCGATCCGCCGATATGGACGGCTATCGAGCGCGAACTCTCTGCGGTTGTAGCCGTGTATAACGATCATTCTGTCGCACTGAGGAGGCGTGGCGTACGACGGCGATCCCCAATGCCATGTAGATGACGGGGTTGGGGTGGCGGTCGGGTCTCCGGGACGTGGTCACTTTGCGTGATGCTGGTCGTGTGATGCCTGCGGCAGGACGGATGCCTGGCGTGCGACGCGATGAGCGGGAATGCCTGTGGTTACAGGGCTTTAGCGGGAGTCTCCTGGTAGAAGAAGGGGTGCTTAGGTCCGTCTTCGTCCCAGGAGCCTCCCGTGTCTTTGTACCCTGCTTCGCCTTCCCTGGCCACCCGCGCGTCCGGGGCGGCGGATGATCTGCTGCCGCTGGCGGCGGGCTCGATGATGATCGCGGTGCGAGCGGGTGACCTGGTGTCCCCGGCGGGCCGCCCGGCCGGGGCCGGTGACCGGTCGGCGCTGGCGGTGGCGGGGACGGCGAGGATCCGCTCCGGGGAGCTGGTGGCGTTCTGCAAGGTGGTCGTCGTCGCCCCGGCCGTGGTGCGGCGCGACGGCTGGATCCAGGCGGACGGCAAGCCGTGTGATTACGCCCGGCTTGGCGTGCTGGAGGAACGGCTGGACGAGATCGCCGGCCCGGACGCGATCGGCCGGCTCGCGGCAGGGGTAACGCTGAAAGGCAAGGTGAAGGGCGCGGCGAGGCGGTCGATGACGACCGCGTTCACCCTGCGGGCGGTGCTTTTGATGACGCTGATGCCGGAGGCCGGGTACCGGGAGGTGATGACGGCCCTGGCCGGCGACCTGGCCGCCGTGCCGTGGGGCAGGCCGTCGCGGGTGCCGTCGGAGACGGTGCTGTCCACCTGGCGGGAGGCGGCCGGGCCGGAGCCGGCGGAGATCCTGCAGGACATGGTGCTGGCCGCCGCCTGCGCCGAGCACAAGGACCATGACTACCGGGCGTTCCGGGTCGGTGACCTGCGGCTGGGGGGGGCCGGCGGGACGGTGACCCGGATGCCGGACACCCCCGCCAACCGCCGTGAATTCGGGTCCGCCGGGACCGCCGATGATTCCTCCCCGTACCCGCAGCTGCGCGGGCTGCCGATGACGGACGCCTCCACCCGGGGCATGCTGGGGATCGTGACCGGCCCGGCCGGCGGGGACAAGGCCGAAGCCGAGCAGAAACTGCTGGACAAGGCGATGCGAGAGTTCCCGCGCCTGTTCACCCCCGACCGGCTGTGGATCCTTGACCGGAACTTCCCCGGCGCCGCGCGGATCAGGGAAATGACCGCCCGCACCCACGTGCTGATCCGCATCAAGAGCGACATACCGCTCAGGCGGACCGGGGATTTCCTGCCCGACGGCTCCTACCTGGCGGAGATCTCCGGCGGCGGCGTCACCGTGACCGTGCGGGTCATCGAGTATCACGTCACCGTGGACGGGCAGGACGTCCCCGAGATGTTCTGCCTGATTACCGACCTCGAAGACCACCGCGCCTACCCCGCGGCCGTGCTTGCCGCCGCGTACAAGTGGCGGTGGGACGGATCGGAGACCATGCTGCGGGAAGGCAAGTCCGCGATCCGCGGTGCCGGGCCGTCCACCGGGCCGATGTTCCGGTCCTGCTCCCCCCGGCTGATCCGCCAGGAGCACGCCGCCTGGATCACCGCCACCGAACTGGTCCGCGGCACGGCCAGGCTCGCCGCGCGGCACGCCGCCCCCGCAGCGAAAGGCCGCCGGGCCGGCCAGCCCGTTCACCCGCGCGAGATCTCCTTCACCGCCGCCCGCCGCGCCGCGATCGCCGCCATCCGGCACGGCGCCGCCACCGCCAGCCTGCCCGGGCAAGCCATCGCCGCAGGCTGCCGCGCCGCCATCGCCGCCATCAGCCGCTGCCGCGTCAGCGTGGACCGCAACCGCCACCGCGATCACAAGACCAAAGCCCGCCAGGGCTTCCCGAACGCTCCCTGCCGCATGCCCACCCGAACCGCCGAAGCCAGGATCAGCGTCTGCACGCCGCGTGGCACCTGACCTGACCACGCGGCCAGCAGGCAACCCGCCCGTCCCCGGAATCCCGTCCCGCCCGCCCGCCGGCCCGCGGAGCCGGCCGCCACCGGAGCGACAGCCGGGAACTCGCCATGCCCGGAACACCGCCGTCACTCTCCGTCCAACACTCCCGCGGTCACCGGCAGCACTCCCCGAAACACTGAACATGCTGAACTACATGGCATTGGCTGCTGATCCCGCACGCGTAGGACCCTTTAGGCCGAGGTTCCCCAGGTCTATAGGGCCCGTCATATTTGCCCAGGTCGTGTGCCACGAACGCTGAAGGAGGCGTGCATGTAAGAGCCACTGGATGCCACCTAATCACGGGAGAGAGGTGGAGCCTACGTGGGGGTTGAGGGGCGAGCCCCGCAGACCGCTGCCGCGCGGTGGCAAGGGGCGCATCGGATGTGGGCGCTCACGGGTGCCGTTGGTGGCGCCTGGCCAGCAGCACGGTGTCGTGGATGGTGACGAGGCGGCCGTCAGGGTCGGTAGCGGTGCGCCCGGCGGCGGCATTCTTCACGATGTCCCATTGGCTCGGGTCGAGTTGGCCGGCGATGTCGTCGCCGGTGAAGTACAGCTCGGGTATCTGCGGGCGGGGCATCGTGGTCTGCATGTCGGAGGGGTGGTGGCCGACGATGAGCAGGGTGCCTCCGGGAGCGACAGCGGATGCCCAGCGGTCGAACAGCGCGTGGCGGGATGCGCGCGGCAAGTGCATGTATTGGGCGGACACCAGGTCGTAGTGGTCTTGCGGTGGCTGCCAGTCCGTGAGGTCGTGGTGGAGCCAGTGAATGCGCTCGGCGATGTTGGCGCCGGCCTGGACGGCGTGTCTGGCCGCCCGCTCGAGGGCGACGGCGGATATATCAACGGCAGTGACCTGCCAGCCGCGCTCGGCTAGCCAGATAGCGTCGGCGCCTTCCCCGGCGCCGACATCGAGCGCCGCGCCGGGAGTCAGTCCGTGGACCTCGGCGATGAGGTGGCCGTTGGGGCTTCCGCTCCACAAGGCCGCATGCGAGCGGTAGCGGTCATCCCAGAATGCTTGGTCAAACTGTTCGGACACGACAGGTTCCTTGCGGCTTCGCTTCTGTGGGCGGTAGTGGTCGCTGCCATCGAATGGTGTGAATCGGTGTTTGGCGACGTGCTGGCGGTTGATAACCCGTGCCGCCGATTGCCACCCCCATCCTGCCCTCGCGCTCACGAGCTGGCAAGCGTCGTTGCTGATCTGGCAAGATGACGGTGTGGGCAGTGATCTGGACCAGATCCTCAGCGCGGTGGGACCGCGGCTGCGTGCTCTGCGCCACGAGCGGAACACCACGCTGGCCGGCCTCGCGGCGGTCACCGGTATCTCGGTTAGCACCCTGTCACGACTGGAATCCGGGCAGCGCCGCCCTAACCTTGAGCTCCTGCTGCCACTGGCCCGAGCGCATCAAGTTCCGCTCGACGAGCTCATCGGGGCACCGCCCGCTGGCGACCCCCGCATCCATCGACGCCCGATCACCCGCCACGGGATGACCATGTTCCCGCTCACCCGCCGAGCCGGTGGCCTCCAGGCCTACAGACATGTGATCCCACCCAGCCGGACCCGTCAGGCACCCGACCCGCAAACCCACGAGGGCTACGAGTGGTTGTATGTCCTCAGCGGGCGGCTCCGGCTGGTGCTTGGCGAGCACGATCTGGTATTGGCTGCCGGCGAGGCGGCCGAGTTCGACACCCGGGTACCGCACTGGTTCGGCAACGCCGGCCCGGATTCGGCGGAGTTTCTCACCCTGTTCGGGTCGCAAGGAGAGCGCATGCACGTCCGGGCCCGCCCCGCGAAGAGGTCGGTCAACGCTGCTGCTAAGTCTGCTTAGCGGACCAAATCGGCTCTGTGCTTGAACGAACGGAGCCGCTGTGACGTGGGGACTCAAGCAACGGGCTACGGGCTCGCAACCGCTTCTCCGAGCGGCTGTCCTGGGACGCCAATCCGACGGCAACCGGGCTCACCTGCCAGTGCTGAGACCGCGCTGGTGGTCAGCCCGGCCAGGCCGGTGAGTACCAGCCTGGCCGCTGAGAGTGCGTCGGCGTCGGGCGGGTATCTGGGGTGGGGGACGGCGATAACCTGAAGGCCAGCTGCGGCGGCTGAGCGGAGCCCGTTCGTGGAGTCTTCCACCGCGGCGCAGTCCTGCGGGCGGAAGCCGAGCTGGCCGGTAACGGCGAGGTAGATATCCGGGGCAGGCTTGGCGTGCGCGACCTGCTCGGCCGTTTTCACGACCGCGAAGAACGAGCGCAGGCCGGAGGCCGCCAAAGCGACGTCGATGAGCGTCGGCGGTGCGGAGCTGGCCAGGCCGAGCGGCCATCGCGCGGCTAGTCTCCGCACCGCCGCGGCGGCATCGGTCATGAGAGGCAACCGGTCGCGGTAGCGGGCGGCCATCCGGTCGATGACCAGCGCCGCGATCCTATCGGGGGGTAGGCCGGCGCCGAGGTCCTCGCTCAGATACCTGGACCATTCGGGCGTGCTCATGTGCCATGAGCCGGCGCTGTGCGTCCGGAGCCCACTGACCGCCCAGGTCTGCTACCACCTGCCTGCGCACGTGCTCCCAGACCGGCTCGGAGTCAACCAGCACGCCGTCCAGGTCGAACACAACTGCCTCGATCATGCAATTACTCTGCACGGTCCGGTGTCCACCCGTCGGCCAACGCTTCGTCCGGCTTGCGGTTTCATCAGGGCTGGTTATCGTCCATTCGAGAGGACTGGCCCGCCGTAGGGCTGGGTTCGGGCTCACGTGCGCAGCACGTCGTCCCGCTGTCGCGCAGGCAAATGCCCGCCTGGTCGGCCGCCGTCTGGCCTGAAGTCCAGCATGATGATCTGAATCCTGCACGCAGATGCCCGGCCGGATACCGCGGCCGCGCCGGTGCTGGTCGATCGGGCGATCCGGGTGCCGAGCCAGTGCCCCGCCTGCGGGTGGCAACGGACTTCGCGCGCTGCACCCCGCCCAGCCAGCGCAAGCTGCATATGACGGCGGCCCGGTCGCGCACGCTGCTGCGCCAGCAGGTCGAGCAGGTGCTATCGCGGGCGAAGCGCCACCGTAGTGTCAGCGCCGGCGGGGAGCGGCGCGATGCGGCAACTGTCGGGTCTGGACGCCTCGTTCCAGTCGCTGGAGACGCGGACCTCGAGCGGTCAGGCAGAGGCCACTTTGCCCGGGCCGCGTGGCGTATCTCGTGCCGCCCGCCGCGTAGTCAGCGAGTTACGGCAGCGAAGCTCGGATCTCTGGTCGAGCTATATCTTGTCATCGGGCAGCTCGTGCCGTAGGCTGACGATATATCGTGATCGTATCGCGAGACTTGAGTGGGAGCGCAGGATGCCGACAGCAGCTTCGCGGCCCGGGGACTTCGATCCCGGTCTGTCCGATGTGTTCAGTTGCGCGGGCGGCATGCTCGGCCAGGTCCGGCGTGCTGTCCTCAGGATGTCCGCCGGCCATGGTCCGGGCATGCGGCGCGGGCCGTGGGACCGGGGCTTCGGGGGACCGAAGGGCCCCGGGAGGTGGGGCGGCGGCTCCGGCGGGCCGTGGGGCGGCTGGTGGCCCGGTCCGCCCGGCGCACCCGGTTCATCCCGGGGCCCGAAGGCCGGCCGCGGGGATGTGCGCGCCGCGATTCTGGCCCTGCTGCGGGAAGGCCCGCGCACTGGGTACCAGATCATGTCCGAGATCGAAGAGCGCAGCGGCGGGGCCTGGCGGCCCAGCCCCGGTGCGGTGTATCCGGCGCTGGCCCAGCTCGCCGACGAGGGTCTGATAGCAGGTGAGGAGTCCGCCGGGCGGCGCATGTTCAGCCTCACCGACGCCGGCCGCAGCTATGTCGAGCAGAACCCCGAGATGGCACGCGGCGCGTGGGAGTCGATGGTCCAGCAGGAGGCCTGGCAGCTGCCTGGCCTGTTCGCCGAGGCCGCCCGGCTCGGCGGCGGCATCGTGCAGATGGCTCACGTCGGCACGCCCGAGCAGATCCACACTGCCGAACGACTGCTGGAACAGACCCGGCGCAGGCTGTACCAGCTCCTGGCCGACGACACCGACGGCGAGCAGGACGAGTAATAGAAGGCGAGCAGAGCAATGGATGATCGCATCCGGACTTCGGACGCCGACCGGGACGGCATCGCCGCACGGCTGCGCGACCATTTCGCCGAAGGCCGACTCACACCCGACGAGCTGGACCAGCGGGTCACGGCGACGCTGAACGCGAAGACCTTCGGGGATCTGCGCCGCGTCATGGCGGACCTCCCCGAACCCGCGCCCGTACCGCGGCAGGCCCAGCAGCTCCCGCCGCGGGCTGTGCTACCCGGAATCTTCGGGCGCCGCGGCCCGCGGATACTGCCGCTGGCGGCGCTGGCGCTGCTCGCGACCCTGCTGATTCCAGGCGCCGGGTGGCTGTTCCTCGCCTTCTTCAACGTTCTCCTGGTGTTCGGGCTGGTGGCCTGCCTAGCCGGGATCCTCATGGCAGTTCGGTTCCGCAGACATATGCGCCGCGACTGGCCGTCCGGCTCCAGCCACTACCGGAGCGAGGACTGGCTGGGCGGTTACGCCCACTACCGGTCCCGATGCTGGCGCATGTGACAAGCACCGCACGCTAACCGCCGGGCTAAGGCTCACCTCCGTCCTGGGTATCGGCGCCGGGCCCGATGCCAAAGGCAGAAACGGCCACGCACCCCGCCGTGCTGTGCGGATACAACGCGGCGTAGGTAAGGGCTGTGGCCGCCCCGAACGAATGGCCCGGCACCAGCACCCTCGGTATCCCCGGCGCTCTGCGCGCACAACTCTGACGACGGGAATTGAGTCCTTCCGGGTGCAGAGGCCGCACGGCCAGCGGCATGACCGGATGGGTAGCTCACCGATGGTGGTGAACTTGTCGCAGTAGATGTGTTTCTCCGGCCCGCCCGGCCTGTGAGCAACGGCATCGCCGCTTGCCCCATCGGCGGCGGCGCAGACGTTGCCGCCCGGCCCTTGAGCCGACCAGGCGCTTTACCAAGGTCGGTGATCAGGCCGACCCAGCCGTCGGAGGAATACACCTCTGATAGGGCGGACACGTAGCGGAAGCCGGGCAGCGACTTTCTCCACGGCGTGCAACTCCTTCTCGAAGCACAGGTCACGGCGGCGCTGACCGTCAGCGCAACTGAGCCATTATCCGAGCCAGGTGCGGCCGTCGATGAGTTCACGCGCTGCATCGAGGTGACCTGCGTGACAAGCCGTTTCGGTGATCACATGAAGGATGACCGCCCGCAAATCCTGGAGCTTCCAGTTGGGCCAGAGCTCATCGGGCCACCTGGCCGGCGCGGCGTCCAGGGGGGTGCTGGTGATGACGGCGTTGGCGAGTTCTATCTCCCGCCGGTAGGAGTCGAACACGGCCTCGGCCGGCAGACTTGGAGGGACCTGCCACGCGGCCGCATAGGCCTCCTCGGATGTGGTCAGATCGACCGGCTCGCCGGCGACGATCCCGCGGAACCAGAACCGCTCGTCGCTGATGGTCAGATGCTGCACCATCCCCAGGCATGTCCAGCCCGAAGGCAGCACCGGCCGCCGCAGCGCATCGTCGGTGAGGCCGTCGAGGATTCCGAGCACGTGGTCCCGCTGATTGTTCAGGGATGAAAGCAGCAGGCCGGTTTCTGTCTCCATCGGCAAATCATGGCACCTCCGTTGTTACGACCGCGAGCAGCGCGGTGCGTTCACCGGCCGAGCGCGGCTGTTACCGCGTCGACGGCCCTGTCTGGCGCGCCTGGATGCCCGGTGTCCACCTGGACCAGCGCCGCGCCCAGGCCGAGCGGGACGACTGCCGCGGCCAGGGCCGCGGCCTGGCCGAGGATCGAGGGGCTGATCACGTCGCGGTGGATCGGGTGCCGTCCGGCGCCGAGCCGGCTTCGCATCCGGCTGGCGGCCAGCTGCGGGTCGCAGTAGCAGAACACCTCCAGAGCCCCGGCGAACTCACCGAGCGCCCGGTTGCGCCTGGTCAAACTTCGGGCGGAACTTCAGCGTCTACCTGGAACCGTAACGGTGCGAGAGAACCTCGTGGCCCTGCGCGCCTGGCATCGCGCTGAGCTGCGCGGCAGTCGCTGAGGCGGGCCTGCACGCCGGGACGGCTGTGCCGGTCAGTGCTGGCTGTTTTTCTCGGTGACCGCGGCGGTGATCGCCCTGGCGTCTGGCCTGACGACTGCGCCTGCGACCAGTACGGTCGGTGTCGCGCTTACCCCAAGTGCGGTGGCACGTGCAGTCACGTACGGCGGCCAGTCCAGGTAAGGCGCATCGGACAGGCAGGCAGCGAAGGCAGCGTCGGCCAGCCCCGCGGCTCGGCCGATGCCAGCGAGCTCAGCATCGCTCAGCCCCGGCCCGCCCTCGGGCGGCTGGCTGACGAAGAGCGCGTGCGCGTACTCAGCGAACCGTCCCCGGTCCGCGGCACAGCCCGATGCCGCGGCCGCACGCGTGGAGTAGTTCGTCGTCGACGCCTCGTCGAGGAAGTTCATGGGGTGGTAGGCGAGACTGGCCAGCCCGTCGGCCGCCAGGCCGGCCAGCGCCGGCCCCGAGGACAGCTCGAATCGCCGGCAGAACGGGCACAAGAAGTCGATGAACGCGTCCACGCGGACCGGGCCGTCCCCGATCACGACCCCGTCGCCTTCCGGTGTCGCGCCGGCCGGAATGCGGCCCGGGGCGATCGGGTCGGTCATGGCCCCTCCGGGAAGGTCTCGAGAATCGCGGCAGCCTGCGCTGTCAAGGTCACTTGCTGCCGACATGGCCATCAGCGGCGTCCGGCCGGGCGGCCATGCATCCAGCGTGACGTTCCGCGCCTGTTCACTGCTGATGCTCCTCAGCATCACACAGTCATGCCATTTCTGGGCTGGCCGGCCCAGGCCCGGCGGCCGGCCCTCGCCGACGGGTCGGCTGGCCAGCCAGTCCGCGCAGGAGGCGCAGGAGGCATCATGACGCGGCGTCGTCTTCACGGGCGTGCGGCGACTCGCCGCTGGGCTGGTACCTCGGCGCGCGGGAGACGCCAAATGAGGCGTGGTTGTCGTGCCATGCTGAGGTGATGGTCGCCCGCGGGCATCGGCCCGAAGGCCAGCGTGAGGACCGCGGTTGCAGGACGAGAGCGGCGGAGATACGCCGGAACAGAGATGGCCAGGATGACATCGCGCCTTCCTCACGCTCCGAGCGCCGCCTGCGGCGAACCGGAAGGCAGGCTTGTGGCGGAACAGTTCGCGACGATCGACCAGTACATCAGCTCATTCCCGGAAGACGTCCAGATCATCCTCGAGGCAGTCCGGCGTGCCATCAGGAACGTCGTGCCGGCAGCCGGCGAGACGATCAGCTACCGGATTCCCACGATGACGCTCAACGGCAGGCACTTGGTGTACTTCGCTGCGTGGAAGCACCACATCTCTCTTTACCCGGTACCCGCAGCAGATGAGGCCTTCGAGCAGGAACTGGCGCCCTACGTGGCCGCCAAGGGCACGGTGAGATTCCCGCTCAATGAGCCCATCCCGTATGACCTCATCGAACGGCTGGTCGCGCTCCTCGTCCAGCAGAGGGGCGGACAGCGAGGGTGATCGGCACCACGGGACCCGCGCAAGGACAGGCGGGCCCGCCCCCAGTGATCATCGCCTGCGGGACGCTTGCGGCCCGCTCCAGCGTTGGCGGTGAGGATAGCCGGGGCCGCCGGCGGCTGCGCGCGGACGCCATAGCATGCGGCCGTGCACGGCGATGCTGACGATGTCGATGGCTATCTCACCCGTACCTGAGGGGCGGCGCGCGGCGCCGAGCGGGATGCGGGACGCGTGCCGTCGGCTGCCATGGCGATCGGCGCGTCACGAACACGCGGCCCGCGGTCATCTCTCCGCGGCCGCCGGGGCCCCGGCGGCGGCCGCATCCCGCTCTAGCGGACCGTCGGTAGCCACGAGTCTCCTGGTGATCCGCCCGAGCAGCTGACGCAGCTCCGGGTTCTTGTCAGGTTCCCACCCTGTCATCAGGCGGTCGATCCCTGCCTCCCGCGCTTGATCCAGGCGGCCGGCGGCCTGCTCGCCAGCTGAGGTGAGCGCCACGTTGGCGCCGGTCTGGGCGCCGTCCCCGCCAGCGCCCCCGACGGTGACGTAGCCGGCCGGCAAGAGTTCTGTCATGCGCTCCTTGGCCCTCAGCTGTGGTGGCTCATCATGGCACAGCGGCGCCGGCGGCGGGGATGCGCAGCTTCTCAGCGCGCTGCTTGTCCTCCGACGCACGCCGCTCGGCCAGAGCCTGCAGCTACGCGATCATCACCTCACGGGCCAGGGGCCATCAACCGCCTGAACGCGCGACATCGCCGCGTTGACCTGTCAGCCCGACTCTCCGGCTCGGTTCACAGTTACCGTTGGCAGGTGAGCGATCAGCCTTCGGACGGGCCACTCGTCATGCTGGTTGGCATAGACGGCTCGGACACCTCGATGCGCGCTGCCGCCTACGCGGCGGGGATGGCCCGCCGGCAGAACGCGCGGCTGGTCTTCCTCTACGTGCGCCCTTTCAGCGCCGTAGCCGGAATCGGCGCTGCTGCAGTCACCTCAATGCGTGAAGCGCACGACGACATCGCACGCGAGCTGCGCCAGGTCATCGAGGCGCAGAGTGCCCGGATCGGGATCTGCGCCGAACTCGTGGAGCGTGACGGCAATCCTTATGCCGAGATAGTCCGGCTGGCCGACGAACTGCAGGCAGATGCCGTAATTGTCGGTGCCTCCACCAAAGCTGGTCACCGTTTCGTGGGCTCGCTCGCGGTCCACCTGGTACGCGCCAGCCGCTGGCCTGTCACCGTTGTCCCCTAGTCCGCAAGACGCACCGGCAAGCGTGGTGGATCACGCGGCGCGGTCGGCGCGAGCCACCGGACGCCGAGCGAGCAGCCGGGCGTGGGCCGGCTTTGTCCCTGAGCCGCCGAACGCCTCACCGGCCACCGTGCGCGCCCAGTTCATCCGCGCTACTGCGGTCTCCGGGTGGTCGCCGAACTCCTGCGCCACGCGTTCGGCGCAGCCCTGGCCGCCGAACGCGGCGACAGCCGCGGCGACGGCCTGCCGGACCTGCCCGGCGCTGGGTTCATCGGAGCGCTGCAGCGCCGATACGAACAGGGCGTCGGCCCGGACGGCGCTGATGCTGCGGTTGTGCATCGCTGGCCGCATCGTGACCCTCCTCGACAGGCGATACCTCGACTACACCACAGGGATACGACACTTTCGGGGCCCGTTCGGCCGGGCCACCGGTCGCCTGCGTGCATGCTGACTAGAAAGACTCCACGGCCCGGGGAAACTCATCGGTCCCGCATGTCGTGATCTTTGCTGAGCGGCCTGCAAGGTCGCGCGGCGGATGCTCATGGTCCACGGCCCAATAAGCGCATAGGCCGTCCGGCTGAGTGGGACGATGCGACTGTGCGTCCCGGGCTGCACCGGGGACAGGTTCGGTTGTTCACGGGTGCACCTCGCCCGGCGGACACGAAATGGAGAGACACTCAGCTCAGCGTGGGTGGGAGACTGGAACCGGTGATCGATCTGATCGAGCCGGCGCGCCTGGTGTGGCCGACGGTGACTGTGCGCGAGTCGTACCTGGCCGGCGAGCGAGCCGACTGCCTGGCGCGCGGTACGCCCGCGCAGTGGCTCGCGCCAGCCGGTGATGACTTCGGCGCCTTCGTCGCTGAGCGGCGCGGCGTGCGGATCCGGTGGAACGTGCCGTCCACGATTTTCTGGTACGTCTCGGGTGAGCATTACCTCGGCACGCTCGTCGTGCGGCACCGGCTGACACCGGAGCTGGCTGAGGCCGGCGGCCATATCGGCTATCACGTTGTCGCCCCGTGGCAACGGCGGGGGCACGCGACGCGGATGCTCGCAGCCGGGCTGCTGGAGTGCGGGCGTCTCGGCCTTGGCCGCGTCTTGCTGACCTGCGCCCCGGAGAACGAGGCATCGCGCCGGGTCATCCTCGCCAATGGCGGTGTCCCTGACGGCCGGGGACGCGGCGAAGACCGGTTCTGGATCACCCTCGACAGCCGTAATCTCGCGTCCTGATAACGCCCGCCATCCGTGCAGGGGTGCGCCCGCATTCGGCCGCGGCAGACACCCCTACCCCCAGCGGCTCACCAGTCTCTCCGGCCATGTCCGCCGGACGCCAGGCCATGGCGCCGGGCTTCGGTCCCAGATCTGCGAGTCGGCTGGTCCTGAGGGTGCGGGTAACCGGGCAAGACAGGCCCCCGCTCATCGCCGGCAGGAAGAGAGTACGGACACCGTGTTGTCCGACCCGTTCACTACGTAGGCTGTCTTGGTGTCCGGGTTCACCGCGACCGCTCGGGGGTCGGCGCCGACCGGGATCGTGGCGTTCACTTCGTTCGTCCGCCCGCTGATCACCGACACCGTGTTGCTGAATTCGTTGGCCACGTAGATGACCCTGGTGTTGCGGTTCACCGCGACCGCCAACGGCTCGAAGCCCACGGGGATCGTGGCGGTCACTTTGTTCGTCCGCCCGCTGATCACCGACACCGAGCTGCCGTTGGCGTAGGCCACGTAGATGGTCCTGGTATTCGGGTTCACCGCCACCCCGGCCGGGTCGGTGGCTACGGGGATGGTGGCGTTCACTTTGTTCGTCCGCCCGCTGATCACCGACACCGTGTCGCTGAACTGGTTAGCCACGTAGACGGTCTTGGTGTCCGGGTTCACCGCGTCCGCGACTGGTTCGAGGCCAACGGGGATGGTGGCGTTCACTTTGTTCGTCCGCCCGCTGATCACCGACACCGTGTTGCTGAGCTGGTTGGTCACGTAGGTGGTCTTGGTGCTCCGGTTCGCCGCGACCCCTCGTGGCACGCTGCCGACGCTGATCGTGGCGGTGACCTTGTTCGTCCGCCCGCTGATCACCGACACCGTGTTGTCGCCAGTGTTGGTCACGTAGATGGTCTTGGTGGCCGGGTTCACCGCGACCCCCTCCGGTCCGCTGCCGACGCTGATCGTGGCGGTGACTTTGTTCGTCCGCCCGCTGATCACCGACACCGTGTTGTCGCGCAGGTTGGTCACGTAGATGGTCTTGGTGCCCGGGTCCACCGCCACCCCTGCCGGAAGGCTGCCCACCGGGATCGTGGCCGTGACCTTAGTGCAGTGCCGGACCGTCTGGGCGGTGCTCCGTACGGAGGACGCTGATGCGGCTACGGTCAAGGAGGTAGCAGCGGGCGCAAGTCCGGCGGCAGCAACGGTGACCAGAGTTACAGCGCGCTGAATTAGCCTCATGACGTCCGCTCCCGCCGGTCCCGGCATTTCCTCCGGCCCGGCGCCTGGGTGGTGATTCCCTGCGCAGTCCCGGGGGCGGGCTGGTGGCCGGGAAGAACATGATCCTGGCCACCGGACCGGCAGTCGGCCAGAACAGGTACAGGCAGGGTCATATCATTTCTGCCGCGTCCATGTCCAGAGTCCAGGCCCCGGACTCAACTTGGATCGTTGCGTAAGCTCGGGTGCGCGCCTTCACCCGCGACCACCGCGGCCGCATCACACCGCGCCCAGGGCCGCCAGGTGGCTGAGCATGGGCGGCGGACAGCTCATCCGGCGGCTTGCCCGCTGCCATCTCGTCGTCATGAGTAGCCTCCACGGCGGGTTGCCCGGGTCGGCGCGGGGCCGGGCGACCTACGGGCCGTTCGCGACCCCCGCTGGAGGTGCAGGGTCTCACAAGCTCGGCCTCGCCAGCTCGGGCATGGTCGGCGCCGCGGCGGTTTCTGGGCGCTGCGGTGCGCGGGCCAGGGCTTGGTGAATCATCGAGGCAGCCAGCGCGATGCTGATCACGAACGCAAGCGCGGTGGCGAGGTTCATGCCGACCATGTGCCTGGTGGTGGAGATCCCGTCAAAATAGGCGGGCGGGATG
>DATGVY010000457.1:0-5536 GCA_035299845.1 Streptosporangiaceae bacterium | reverse complement strand
GGTGGCCCGGCGCCGCGGCCTGGGCGCTGGCCGACGCGGTCAGCGCGCCTCCTGTCATGATCGCAGCGGCGGCGATCGCCGCCGTCATCCGTCTCAGCCTCGGCATCTGCGCGCTCCTGTCGTTCGACATCTCTTCGCCGGGCTCTCACAATGGGCGTCTGGCCTGCGGTTGTCTTGCACGGATCGAGATGAATAGCACGGAAGCAACCTCGCCGCGGTCATGGAGGTGGGATGACAGCCGGATATGCCCCCGTCACGCTCGGCAGCAGCCGGTCCCGCGGCGTCGACGTGGCTGGCTTCCTGGTCACCAGGGTGAGCTTCCCGCCGCTGCTCAGGCTTCCCATGCACACCCACGAGCGGGCCACGGTCGCGGTGATACTCAGCGGATCCTTCGACGGGCTCATGCGTCACGCCAGCCGCCCGTGCCCGGCGGCGACGGTCCTGACCGAGCCGGCCGGTGAGCTACACGGCAACCTTTTCGAGCGGTCCGGGGCGGAGGTCCTGACCGTCCAGCCCGACCCGGCCCGGCTGGAACAGCTCGAGCCCTTCGCCGGCGTGCTCGGCGAGGTCAATCACATGCGCGACCTTGTCGTCGCCGCGGTGGCCCGGCGCGCCGCCGGTGAGCTTGGCGCGCCCGATGAGGTCACGCCGTTCGCGGTCGAGGGCCTGATCCTGGAACTGCTCGCGCTCACCGCCAGGCTTCGCGGCGGGCCCCCGATCGGGATCGAGCGCCGGCCGCCTCGCTGGCTCGGCCAGGCGAGGGCGCTGCTCCATGACCGCTACAGCGAGCACCTGACGGTGGCTGAGGTCGCCGCGGCGGTCGGCGTGCATCCGGTGCATCTGACCAGGGTCTTCCGGCTGCATTACGGAACGCCGGTCGGCGCCTACGTCCGGGGGCTGCGCCTCGACTGGGCCGCCGGGCAGCTCACGGCCTCCGGCCAGTGCATCGCGCAGATCGCGCTGCAGGCCGGCTTCTACGACCAGAGCCATTTCACCCGCACGTTCAAGCGCCAGTTCGGGCAGACCCCGCGGGCCTACCGCAGGGCCGCCCGCCAGTAACCGCCCTGGTCATCAGGGATCAGCCGCGGGGCGCAGATCGGCAACCCGCTCGCTGGCCGCCCGCCGGACGATCTGCGCCCGGTCCGCCTTCGTCCGGAACGTCACCCGGGTGCGGTCCGCCCTGAACAGATCCTGGGAGAACTCGAACGGCGTGCCGTCGGCGGTGCTTGAGGTGCGGGTAATCGCCAGCAGCGGGGTGCCGGCGCTGACTCCGAGCAGGCTGGCCTCCTCCGCGCTGGCATCGACCACCTCCAGGTGCTCGACGACGTCCTCGGGCCGGATCCCGTAGCTGGTGTCGAGCAGCTCGTAGATGGAACCGCCCAGGGGCATCTCAAGCAGGCCGGGGAAGATCTCGGCCGGCAACTGCACCCGTTCCAGCGAGATCGGGATCCCGTCCGCCAGCCGGATCCGGACGATGTCGAGCACCAGGCCGCCGGCCGGCAGCGCGAGGTGGGCGGCGGTCAGCTCACTCGCCGCGGCGATCGTGGCGGACAGCACCTGCGTGCCCGCCACGAAGCCCTGGCGGCGCAGGTACTCCGGCAGGCCGACGATCACCGACAGGTCTCTGTCCACCTTGGTGTGCGCGACGAACGTCCCCCCGGCCCGGCCTGGCACCCGCCGCACGGTCCCCGCCTGCGCCAGCACGGCAAGCACCTGTCGCAGCGTCGAGCGGCTGACCGAGAGCCGGGCGGCCAGTTCCCGCTCGGTGCCGAGCCGGTCACCCGGCCGCAGCGCGCCCGACGAGATCAGGTCGAGCAGCTGGAGCCTGGCGTCCTCGACCAGCCGCCGGTCCCGGCCGCCGCGTGGCGGCGGCCACGGCGCCCGCCGGTCGCCGGCCCCCGGCCTGCCAGCCCCCGGCGGGCCGGGCCCGGGCGCGCCAGCCCCGGGGGCGCCGGGCCCGAGCGGGCCAGCTCCGCGCGGGCCGGGCCTGGGCGTACCGGAGTCGGGCCCGGTGGCCGGCCTGGGTGGGTCGTCCGCAGCGTGCTCCGTCACCCCATGGCCTCCAGGGACTCCGGGATGATCTGGCCGCCGTCGACCACCAGCGTCTGCCCGGTGATGTAAGCCGCCTCGTCGCTGGCGAAGAACAGGGCCGCGTTGGCGATGTCGGCGACGCTGCCCAGATGCCGCATCGGGATCGCCGCCTCCATCGACCGCAGGTAGTCGGGGCCCATGCTGTCCAGCCCCTCGGTCGCGATGTTGCCGGGCAGGATGGCATTGATGGTGATGCCGCTGCGGGCGAACTCGAGCGCCGCCGACCTGATGAACCCGAGCTGGCCGGCCTTGCTGGCACCGTAAGCCGTCCAGCCGGCGAACCCGGTGACCGGGCCGGTGATCGACGACGTGACGATGACCCGGCCGCGGCCCGATGCCGTCAGCGCCGGCAGCGCCGCCTGCACCACGTAGATGGTTCCCTTCAGGTTCACCGACAGCACGTCATCGAGCTGCGCCGGGGTCATCTCGGTCAGCGGCGCGGCCGGGAAGACTCCGGCGTTGCAGCACACCACGTCGATCCCGCCATGCCGCTCGCGTGCGGTCGCGACCACCGCCGCGCAGCTCTCCGGGTCACTGACATCGCCGGCCGCATAAGAGACCTGCCCGCCGGCCGCCGTCAGCTCGGCCGCCGTCCGCTCGCCGAGCCCGGCATCCCGGCCGGTGATGACCACCTGGGCGCCCTCGGCAGCGAACCCGGCTGCCAGCCCCTTGCCGATGCCCTTGGTACCGCCGGTCACCAGGACCGACCTGCCGCTGATTGACGTGAACATCCAGCCTCCTCAACTCAGCCGATGGAGCCCAACTGCCTAAGAAGTCGTGAGCAGGTACCTCTCGGCCAGCTCGCAGGCACCCTTGGTGAAGTCCTCGCCCAGCTCGCGTGCCGAGTCCGCGAACCGGTGCGAGCCGACCCACGCGACCAGCTGCAGCCGCCTCAGCAGCACGAAGGTGGGTATCTCGGCCGCGTCCGGCGCAGGCAGCGGCAGGACGCTACGGTAGCCGCGCAGCCACGCGTCGCACAGCGCGGGCACCCGGGGGTCGTGCTCGATGAAGCTCAGCGACGCGCCGATATCGAACAGGAACCAGCCGAACCCGCAGTCGTCGAAGTCGATCACCTGGATGTCGGGCCCGCTGACCAGCAGGTTGGCCAGCCGCATGTCGGCATGGATGAGGCCGAAGCGGTCCGGCCCGGTGCCGAACCTGCGCAGCCGGTCGGCGATCAGCGCGGCAGCCCGGCCGAGCGTCCGCCGTTCCTCCGGGCCGACGCCGATGCCGTCCTGCCAGCGCCCCCAGCGCGGCGTCTGGCCGACGCAGCAGTCGAAGTCCCAGCGGAACCGGACGAACGGGGCCGGCCTGGCCCAGCCGCGGGAGTGCCGGTGCATCCGGGCGCAGATCTCGCCGAGTAGCTCGAACTTCCCGGCCAGCTGGTCCTGCGGCGGTTCCGTCCCCGGCAGCCATTCGAACAGGACCGTCTGGCGGGTGACTGGCCCGATCTCGACGTCAACGACCTCGCGGCCGTCAGCGGCGCGGAACACGCCCGGGGTCGCCAGCCCCTCGTCCCGCCGCAGCGCCTGCAGCCAGGCCAGCTCGGATGCGACGGCACCGGGCTGGTGATACCCGGTCCGGTGCACCCGCAGCACCGCCGTCCGCCCGTCCGCCGGGTCGTCGACCCGGTAGGTGGCGTTCTCCGACAGGCTGAGCAGCTCCAGGCGCGCCTCGCCGGAGAACCCGAACGGCTCAAGCGCGGCCCGGGCGAACGGGTCGTAACCCAGCAGGATCTGCTCGGGCGACTCGGCGGCGCCAGTCTCCCCGGCGCCAGTCTCCCCGGCGCCAGTCTCCCCGGCGCCAGTTCTGCCGGCATCAGCTTCGCCGGTCCCAGCGTGCTCGCGGCCAGCATCGCGGCCGCTCACTGCTGGCGCCCTTCGATGCCGGCCAGCAGCCGCTCGATCTCGTCCCTGGCCCGGCTGACGCCGTCGGCGGCGCCCGCTATGTACACCCGCCCGGACGCGCCGATCATGGTCACGTCGACCAGCGTGTTCTCCGGCACGGCGTGCTCGGCCTCGTTGGCCGCCACCGCGGCGAACAGGGCCGGCGCCATCTCGCAGACCAGCAGCGACTGGCCGGGCAGCAGCATCGACGCCTGCCGCGACCGGTTGATCACCACGGCCTGCTGGTCGGTCACGTCCTCGATCACGTCGCTGTACTGCAGCCGCGGCGCCAGCTGGTCGGCGGCGCCGCGCCCGATGCCGTCCAGGATGGCCTGGCCGGCCTTCGCGACATCGGCGGCGTCGCGTGAATGCACCTCAAGCACCCCGAACTGGCGCTCAACGAACAGGATCCCCGGCTCGGCCGACGGCGCGGCCCGCAGCGCCAGGTCGGTGACCCGCTCGATCGCCAGGCCTGGCGACACCTCGACGATCAGGGCGTGATCGCCTTCCAGCGGCGGGTAGCCGCGGGCCCTGGTGGGCGTGCCGAGATAGGCAGCGAACTGCCGCCGCAGGCCCGCGATCGGCAGGTAGACCCGCAGCTCGATGCTGGTCGCCGTGGCGGTCATCACCGGCGGCGGCGCGCGCCGCGCGATGCGCTCACTCCGCGACCACGAAGTGCTTGCCGAGCTCAGCGTGCGGCCGCGGGATGACGTGCACAGACACGAGCTCGCCGACGCTTGACGCGGTCTCGGCTCCGGCCTCGGTCGCGGCCTTCACCGCGCCCACGTCGCCGTTGATGATGACGGCCACCAGCCCGTCGCCGACCTCCTGCCGCCCGACGATCACCACGTTGGCGGCCTTGACCATCGCGTCGGCGGCCGCGAGCGCGGCCACGTAGCCCTTGGTTTCGATCATGCCAAGCGCGTTCTGTGCCATGAGCTCTTCCTCTCCGTTTCGCACCGGCGGCACCGGATGCAGATAGGTACTTAACGGGTCCGCGCGGGCCCGTCCCGCCGTCTCCTGCTTGTCCCGCCCGGGCCCGCCGACGGAGCCGACGGCTCGTCGATCGCCCCGATGATGAGTGCATCGACCGGGGGCCGGTCCGGCAGCCAGCCAGCCGCGACCGAGCCCTGCGCGATGAGTACCCGCTCGCCCTGCCCGCTGCCGAGGACGTCGAAGGCGACCAGTCGCTCGCCGGACCCGGTCACCTCCACCTCAAGGAACGCGCCGCTCGGCAGACCGTCGATCCGCTTGGTGGACCAGACATTCCCGACGACCACTGCTTGCAGCATCACCGCTCCTTCTCGACGAGGACTCCGAGAGCCCGCGCCTTGTCTCGTGCCAGCGGGGTCAGCACCGCCCGGGGACCGAGCACCAGCCGGTCGCCGGCCTTCGCCGCGGCGATCACGGCGCGCTCGGTCACCGCGCCCTTCTCGACCCGGCGCTCGGCTGGCGGGACCTGGGACGGAACATGGCCGGCCGGGACGCCGCCTGGAAGATGCCCAGCCGGGAGATGGCCGGCCGGGACGCCGCCTGGAAGATGCCCAGCCGGGAGATAG
>DATGVY010000456.1:0-8491 GCA_035299845.1 Streptosporangiaceae bacterium | reverse complement strand
TGGCGTCGGCAAGGTACGGGCCAGGCAGATCATGGAACGGCTCGGCATTGCTGAGTCGCGGCGCGTTCGCGGTCTCGGCGCCAACCAGCGGGCCGCTCTGGAGAGCGAGTTCGGCGGCGATATCTGACCGAACTCAGGGAGACCAGGGGCGGGGACGGGGGACGAAGGCCGGTGGCCGATCCGTCGGCCGACCGCGCGCGCGGCGCGGCCGTGGCCCAGGCCCCTGTCCCCGCTCGGCTCACCGTGCTCTCCGGGCCGTCCGGCGTCGGCAAGAGCACGGTCGTCGCGAACCTTCGGCAAGCGTCGCCGCAGATCTGGCTCTCGGTTTCCGTCACCACGCGGGCGCCAAGGCCCGGCGAGGTCGACGGGCGCGAATACCGCTTTGTCAGCGAGCGCGAATTCGATGAGATGGCCGCCAGCGGCGAGCTGCTCGAGTGGGCGCGGTTCGCCGGGCACCGGTACGGCACGCCGCGGGCACCGGTCGAGGAGAAGCTCACGGCTGGCGTGCCGGTGCTGCTGGAAATCGACCTGGCCGGCGCGCGGCAGGTGCGCCGCGCGGTACCCGGTGCCCTGCTCGTATTCCTGGCGCCACCGTCCTGGGAAGAACTCGTCCGCAGGCTGACGGACCGCGATACGGAGTCCCCTGAGGTCATCCGGCGGCGACTCGAGGCCGCTCAGGTAGAACTCGCCGCGGGCAGCGAATTCGATATCACGCTCGTTAACACGTCGGTCCAGGACGTCTGCCGCCAGCTGGTAGCCTTGACCGAGGCCCCATCGGGCCGCTGACGCGGTCCTGGCCGCGCTCCCTACCCGGAAGGCACAAGGTGGCAGGAACTCCCGCCCCGGAAGGCATCATCAACCCGCCGATTGACGACCTGCTGAACGTCGTCGACAGCAAGTACGGTCTCGTCATCATGGCGTCAAAGCGGGCACGGCAGATCAACGCCTACTACGCCCAGCTCGGCGAGGGACTGCTCGAGTACGTGGGCCCTCTCGTGGAGACCCGCGTTCAGGAGAAGCCGCTCTCCATCGCGCTGCGCGAGATCAGCGAGGGGCTGCTGACCGCGGAGCCGGCGGAGTCCTGATCTCAGGGCCGGGCCTGGCTCCCGGCCGGGCATCCTGCGATGCGGATCATCCTCGGAGTCGGCGCGGGCATGGCCGCCTACAAGTCCTGCGAGCTGCTCCGGCTGCTCACCGAGTCAGGCCACGACGTCCGGGTCGTTCCCACCCCTGACGCGCTTCGCTTCGTTGGCCAGGCAACCTGGGCCGCCCTTTCCGGCCAGCCCGTCACCGCCGTCGCGTGGGATGACGTCCACGAGGTGCCGCACGTCCGGCTCGGCCAGGCGGCCGACCTGGTCCTGGTTGCGCCGGCCACCGCGGACCTGCTAGCCCGCGCTGTGGCCGGGATGGCCGGCGACCTGCTCAGCGCGGTGCTGCTGACCGCGCACTGCCCGGTCATCTTCGCGCCGGCCATGCACACCGAGATGTGGGAGCACCCGGCGACCCGGGCCAACGTCGCCACCCTGCGCGAGCGCGGCGCGGTGGTCCTCGATCCGGCGGCCGGCAGGCTCACCGGCCAGGATTCCGGGCCAGGCCGGCTGCCGGAGCCCGCTGAGCTGATGCGGGTCGCCGTCCGGGTACTTGCGCGCGGAGCCGCCGGGCTTGCCCTCGACCTCGCCGGGCGGCATGTCGTGGTGTCGGCAGGCGGTACCAGGGAAGAACTCGACCCGGTCCGTTTCCTCGGCAACTGGTCATCCGGGCGGCAAGGCTACGCGCTGGCCGCGACGGCCGCTGCCCGCGGCGCCAAGGTCACCCTGGTGGCCGCGAACGTGACGCTCGACGACCCGGCCGGGGCCCGCGTGCTGCAGGTGACGTCGGCCGCGCAACTACGCGACGCCGTGCGGGAGGCGGCGCGTGACGCGGACGCCGTGATCATGGCCGCCGCGGTCGCCGACTACCGGCCGGCGGCCAGGAGCGACGTAAAGATCAAGAAGACGGGGACTGCCCCGGAGCCGATCCGGCTGGCGGAGAATCCCGACATCCTGCGCGAGCTGTCCGCTGACCGCTTGCGGCCCGGCCAGGTGATCGTGGGTTTCGGCGCCGAGACCGGGGACCTGCTCGCGAATGGGCGCGCGAAACTCGCGGCAAAAGGGTGCGATCTGCTTGTCGTCAACGAAGTGGGACACGGGGTCGGATTCGGCGTCGGCGATAACGCAGCCATCGTGCTTGCCGCCGACGGGACGCAGACGCCAGTCTCCCGTGGCTCGAAGGCGGCGCTTGCCGACGTGATCTGGGACTTGGTGGCCGGCATGCTGGCTGGCTGACCGGGCAGCGGGGCGGCGGCACGGATACACTTCGGCACAGTCTCGTCCCCGCGGACAAGGGAGTCAGGTGGCCGGTCGTCTTTTCACTTCCGAGTCTGTTACGGAGGGCCATCCTGACAAGATGGCCGACCAGATCAGCGACGCCATTCTCGATGGCATGCTCAAGGGTGACCCGCGAAGCCGCGTCGCCGTGGAGACGATGATCACGACCGGTCAGGTGCATGTCGCCGGGGAGGTGACCACCGAGGTCTACGTCGATATCCCGGAGATCATCAGGGAGAAGATACTCGACATCGGGTACGACTCCTCCGCGAAGGGATTCGACGGGGCCTCGTGCGGCGTTTCTGTGTCCATCGGCTCGCAGTCTCCCGACATCGCCCAGGGCATCCGCGAGGCATTCGAGCACCGCGAGGGCGAGGGCGCCGACGAGCTTGACCGGCAGGGCGCCGGCGATCAGGGAATGATGTTCGGCTACGCCTGCCGGGAGACCCCCGAGCTCATGCCGCTCCCGATCATGCTGGCGCACCGGCTGTCCCGGCAGATGTCGGCAGTCCGGCGCAATGGCGCGGTGCCGTACATCCGGCCTGACGGCAAGACGCAGGTGACGATCGAGTACGCCGGCTCCGAGCCGGTGCGGCTGGATACCGTGGTGATCTCCACTCAGCACGCCCCGTCCATCGACCTGAACGAGCTGCTGGCACCCGACTTGCGTGACCAGGTGGTCGAGCCGGTGCTTGCCGGGCTCGATCTTGACACCGCGCACTACCGGCTGCTTGTCAACCCCACCGGGCGGTTCGAGGTCGGCGGCCCGATGGGCGACGCCGGCCTGACCGGCCGCAAGATCATCATCGATACGTACGGCGGGATGGCCAGGCACGGCGGCGGCGCGTTCTCCGGCAAGGATCCCTCCAAGGTGGACCGCAGCGCCGCCTACGCGATGCGCTGGGTGGCCAAGAATGTCGTCGCGGCCGGCCTGGCCGACCGCTGCGAGACCCAGGTCGCCTACGCGATCGGCAAGGCAAAGCCAGTCGGCCTGTTCGTCGAGTGCTTCGGCACCGAGCGGGTGTCGGCCGAGCGCATCCAGGAAGCAGTCCTCCAGGTTTTCGATCTGCGCCCAGCGGCGATCATCAGGGACCTTGACCTGCTCCGCCCGATCTACTCGCAGACAGCCGTCTACGGCCACTTCGGCCGGGAGGAACCGGACTTCTCCTGGGAACGGACCGACCGCACGGATGCTCTCCGGGCGGCCGCCGGGCTCTGACGGCCGGGTGCTGACGACCGGCCTCAGCACCGCCGGCCTCAGCCCGCCGGGCCCTGGCGGCCGGGCGGGGGCCAGCGCCGGGCCGCCTGCCGGACCTCTCTGGTAGGACAGAGCCGTGGCAAGTCCAGCCGGGCGCAGCGCGAAGGCACCCTCGAAGCCGCGGCAGTCTCCGGTCGCCGCCGCGAGCCTGCCGGTGGCGAAGGTGGCCGTGGACATGCCGCTGGCGCATCTGGACCGGCCCTTCGACTACCTGGTGCCGGAGCGGCTGACGCTTGCCGCGCTGCCTGGCTGCCGGGTCCGGGTGCGGTTCGCCGGGCGGCTGGCAGGCGGCTACCTGCTGGAGCGGGTGGCGGCCAGCGACCATCAGGGTGGCCTGGCCTTCCTGGAACGGGTGGTGTCGCCCGAGCCGGTTCTGACGGCTGAGATCGCGGGCCTGGCCCGGGCGGTAGCCGACCGCTACGGCGGGACCCTGGCCGACGTGCTGCGGCTGGCGATCCCGCCGCGGCACGCCGGCGCGGAGGCCGCAGGCCGGCCGCGGGCCCCGGTGCCACGGCCGCCCGGCCCAGATCGGGCGCCGCGGCCGCCCCGCCCTGACCCGGGTCCGTGGGCCCGCTATCCGGCGGGCCCGGCCTTCCTCGCGGCACTCGCCGACGGCCGGTCACCGCGCGCCGTCTGGTCGGCTCTGCCGGGCCCGGACTGGCCGGGCGAGATCGCCAGGGCCGCGGCGACCGCGGCAGCGGCCGGCCGTGGCGCGCTCGTCGTGGTTCCTGACGCCCGCGACCTGGACAGCGTCGATGCCGGTCTCACGGCGCTGCTCGGCCCGGGATCGCACGTCTGCCTGTCGGCAGGTCTCGGTCCGGCTGAGCGCTACCGGCGCTGGCTCACCGTGCTGCGCGGCGGGACGCTCATCGCGGCCGGCACCCGGTCCGCCATGTTCGCGCCGGTGGGCAACCTCGGCCTGGTCGTGCTCTGGGACGAAGGCGACGACTTGCATGCCGAGCCCCGGGCGCCCTATCCGCATGCCAGGGAGGTGCTCGCGCTCCGCGCCCACCGGGGCGGCGCCGCGGCGCTGATCGGGGGCTTCGCCCGGACGGCGGAAGCAGCCCAGCTGATGGCCGCAGGCTGGGCCCGTCCCCTGGCCGGTGACCGGGCGGCCGTACGCCGCTGCGCGCCGCGGGTCACCGCGGCCGGGGACGACGCTGAGCTGGCCCGGGATCCGGCGGCGCGCTCGGCCCGGCTGCCAGGCCTCGCGCTGCGCGCCGCCGGGGATGCGCTGGCGAGCGGCCCGGTGCTCTTCCAGGTACCGCGGCGCGGCTATGTGGTCGCCGCGGCCTGCGAGCGGTGCCACGAGCAAGCCAGGTGTTCCGCCTGCGGCGGCCCGCTCGCGTTGCCAGCGCCGCGATCGGCCGCAGTCTGCCGCTGGTGCGCCGCTCCCGCGGCGAGCCCGGCCTGCCACAGCTGCGGGCACGTCGGGCTGCGGGCGCTCGTCACCGGGGCCGGCCGGACCGCCGAGGAACTCGGCCGCGCCTTCCCTTCCGTTCCGGTGCGGACCTCCGGCCGGGCGGAGGTGATCACCGAGGTGACGTCCGGGCCGGCGGTCGTCGTCGCGACGCCTGGTGCGGAGCCGCGGGCCCAGGGCGGTTACGCCGCGGCCATCCTGCTCGATGGCTGGGCGCTGCTTGGACGGGCCAGCCTGCGTGCCGCGGAGGAAGCGCTGCGCCGCTGGATGAACGCGGCTGCGCTGGTCAGGCCCGCGTCTGACGGCGGTGCCGTGGTAGTGGTCGCACATTCGGGGCTGCCCGCCGTGCAGGCGCTGATCCGCTGGGACCCGGCCACGCACGCGGAGCGGGAGCTGGCCGAGCGGGCTGCGCTCCGGTTCCCGCCGGCCGTCCGGATGGCGGCGCTGACCGGGCCAGGGTCAGCAGTCAGGGAAGTCCTCAGCGCCGCCGTGCTGCCGCCGGGAGCCGAGGTGCTCGGGCCGGTTCCGGCCGGGGGGGAGCCCGCCCCCGGCGGCGCCGGAGCAGGCGGCGAACAGGTCAGGGCACTGATCCGGGTGCCACGATCCGGCGGCCTGGCGCTCGCGGCCGCATTGCGGACGGCTCAGGCGGTCCGCAGCGCCAGGAAGGAGGCCGGCATCGTGCGACTCCAGCTCGACCCTGCCGAGCTGATCTGACAACGCCGCCGGAGGCCGTAGGGTTGCTTGGGTGGCCACCTCACGAAGGACCCCGAGCGCGAGGGTCGGCCAGCCGCATCCCGGCAGGGGCGCGCGCGGGGCCGCCCGGGGCAGCGCAGTAGTGCAGAGCAGGCCAGACGAGACGCCGCGGCTGCCGCCGGTGCGGCTGGCACCACGGGAGGAACTGGCGGCAGCCGCGCGCGTGGCGCCACTGCTGCGCGCGGCGCGCGACCTGGCCCGCTGGTCGCAGGACCGCCAGCGACTCCGGGCGGGATGCGCGCTGCCGCCGGACGCGGCAGCTGCCGTCGCGGCTGACCTGGAGCTGTCCGCCGGAGAGGTTGAGGCGGCGTGGCGGGTGGCCGCGGCGACCGGGATGGTCACGCAGCCGGGCAGCCAGGGTCCGGCGGCCGCTCGCGCCGACGTGCTCGCATCGGGCGACGCGGATGAGGTACTCGCCGCCTGGCACGGCGCGCTTGAGGTGATGCTCGGAGCTGAGGACCTGGACGGGCTGGCGACTGCGCTCTACACGGTCGGCGGCCCGGTCCGGATGGAGGGCCTGTTCGACGCGTACGCGGCCGCGGCGGGTACCTGGCGCGGGCCAGGCGAGCCGGAGCCAGCCGCGGGCCATGACCAGGCAGCGGCCCTGTCCTGGGCGCTGGAGGCGCTAGCCGACCTGGGCGTCGTGGAACTGGGTACCGACGAGTCGGCGGGCGGGCTGACCGTCGCCCTGTCACCACTCGGCATCTGGGGCGTGCACCGCAGGCTCAGGTCGCAGGGATGGCATGTGCCTGTCCTGGGCGGCGGCGGCAGGGATGGCGCGCCGGGGCTGCTGGCGACCCTGGCCAGCTGCGACGCCGAGGACGGCGAGGCTGAGATCGCGGTCTGGCTGGCGGCGCGGACCGCATCCCTGGCGGCGGCCGAGCTGATCCAGGCGGCAGGCCGCGGGTCGCCAGGGCTGCGCGGCGCGGCATTCGCCGTGCTTGACCGGATCGGCGCGGATGCCGTGCCGGCCGTGCGGGCCGCCCTGGCTGAGCCGGTGCTGCACGCGCATGCGGCGGTCTGGCTGCACGAGCACGGCGAGGAGGCTGACCTGGGCAGGGAGGATCGGACCTGGCTGCTGGTCGACCTGGGAGCTGGCCTGCTTGAGGAGGCGGATCCGCGGGACGTGGTGGCTGAGCTGCTGCCCGAGCTGCCGCCAGACGCGCAGGCGGAGATCGTGGCTGGCCTGTGGCAGGTCAATCACCCTGGGGTGACGGACCTGCTGACCGCGCTGAGCGATCATCATCCGGATCCGTCCGTTGCCAGGGCGGCCCGCAAGGCCGCGTTCAAGGCCAGGTCGCCATCGGCCAGCGCAGGAGGCCAGCCTTCATAGACTGAACGGCGAGCGATGCGCAGCCATCGTCGTCAGGAAAGGGAAGTCTGTTGAGCGTCAAGCCGATACGCCTGTTCGGTGACCCGGTCCTGCGCACGCCGGCCGAGCCGGTGCGCGACTTCGACGCCGAGCTGCGCAGGCTGGTCAAGGACCTCACGGAGACGATGCTGGATGCGCCAGGGGTCGGGCTGGCCGCGCCGCAGATCGGGGTGGGGCTGCGGGTTTTCACCTACTACGTGGACGATGAGCTCGGCCACCTGATCAACCCTTCGCTCGACCTGTCCGCGGAGCAGGAGACCGACGACGAGGGCTGCCTGTCCTTCCCCGGTCTCGCGTTCCCGACGCAGCGCGCCCTCGCAGTGGTGGCGACCGGCTTCAACATGCATGGCGAGCCGGTCACGCTGGAGGGCACCGGGCACCTCGCCCGGTGCGTGCAGCACGAGGCCGATCACCTTGATGGCGTGCTCTTCATCGACCGGCTCGACCCGGATCAGCGGAAGCTGGCGATGAAGGAGATCCGCGCCGCCGAGTGGTGGGGGGAGCCGGTGCCGACGGTGAAGGCTTCCCCGCACCCGATGCACGGCAAGGCTCGCTAGCCCGATGCGCCTGGTCTTCGCCGGCACTCCCGAGGCCGCCGTGCCTTCACTCGCAGCCCTGCTGGACTCCGGGCATGAGGTCGCGGCCGTGGTCACGCGCCCCGATGCCCCGGCCGGCCGCGGCCTGCGGATGACGCCGAGCCCGGTCGCGCAGCGCGCCGAGTCGGCAGGCGTGGAGACGCTCAAGCCAGCGAGGCCGCGCGATCCTGACTTCCTTGACCGGCTGCAGCAGATCGCCCCGGATTGCTGCGCGGTGACCGCCTACGGCGCGCTCGTCCCGCAGGCCGCCCTGGATATCCCCCCGCACGGCTGGGTCAACCTGCATTTCTCGCTGCTGCCCGCCTGGCGCGGCGCCGCCCCGGTGCAGCACGCCATCATGCACGGGGATGACATCACTGGCGCGACCACCTTCCGGCTGGTGGCCGAGCTCGATGCCGGTCCCGTGTTCGGCGTGGTCACCGAGCCGGTGCTGCCCACCGACACGGCCGGCGATCTGCTGGCCAGGCTCGCGAGGTCCGGGGCAGGCCTGCTGGTGGCGACCATGGACGGGATCGAGTCCGGCGAGCTTACCCCGCGGCCGCAGCCGCCGGACGGGGTGAGCCTCGCTCCCAAGATCACGCCGGAGCGCGCGCGGATCGACTGGCGCCTGCCCGCGGCGGCGATCGGCCGGCAGATCCGGGCCTGCACCCCGGAGCCGGGCGCCTGGACCGTGCTCGCCGGGGTCAGGCTCAAGATCGGGCCGCTGGCGAGCATCGCCGTGACGGA
>DATGVY010000455.1:0-2571 GCA_035299845.1 Streptosporangiaceae bacterium | reverse complement strand
CAGCCCCGTGCCGGCCAGCCCCGTGCCGGCCAACGGCCCGAAGACCCGGCCGGGCGGGGAAGCCGGCGGCACCGGGCCAGCGCCGCGATTCAGGCGGCCGTCAACGCTCCGGCGGCTTACCGCCGGGCGTGATCAGCTGCACGCCGAAGACCTGCAGGCCGAGATCAACGAGGTCAGCGCGAAGCAGATTGCCGCCTGCGACGACCGCGAAATCGCTGACGTGGCCGGCACGCTCCGGACGGTGACCTTGCGACCACGGGGGCCGAGCCTGACTATGGAGGCCGACCTGTGGGACGGCACCGGCAGCATTACCCTCATCTGGCTGGGCAGGCGCGACATTCCCGGTATCAGGCCGGGCCGCAGCATTGTGGTCCACGGGCGCATCGCCCGGATCAAGGGTGAGCGCACGATCTACAATCCGGTCTACGAACTGCGTTCCTCAGGCTCCGACTGACTTCTTCTCAGCACCGCTGAAGCGGTAGCCCATCCCTGGCTCGGTGAGCAGGTAACGCGGTCTCGACGGGTCAGGCTCCAGTTTCCTGCGCAGGTGCGCGACATATACGCGGAGATAATTGCCCTCTGTCTCGTATCGCGGTCCCCACACCTCCTGGAGCAGCTGCCGCTGGGTCACCAGCCGGTCTTGATGGCGCACGAGCACCTCAAGCAGCTGCCACTCGGTGGGGGTGAGCCGCACGTCGGTGCCATCCCGCGTGACGCGCTTGTCGGCAAGATCGACGGTGAAGTCGGCAGTGGCCACAACCGGTTCATCGGGCGCCCGGGAGGCCCGGCGAACGGCGGCGCGCAGCCGGGCGAGCAGCTCGTCCATCCCGAACGGCTTGGTGACATAGTCGTCGGCGCCCGCGTCGAGCGCAGCCACCTTCTGGCTCTCCTGACCCCAGGCCGAGAGCACGATGATCGGCGTCGAGGTCCAGCCGCGGACGCCCCTGATCACTTCCGTGCCGTCCATGTCCGGCAGGCCAAGGTCGAGTATCAGCACGTCGGGGCGATCCCGGGCCATCGCAGCCAGCCCCGACGCGCCATCAGCAGCCACAGCGACGTCGTACTGGCGCGCGGTCAGGTTGATCTGCAGGGCCCGCAGGATCGGCGCCTCGTCGTCGATCACCAGCACGCGGGTCACGGCTCGGCCCGCACGGTCCTCGCGGAACGGCTCGCCACGGGCAGCGTCACCCGGATCGTCAGGCCGCCTCCTCCGGTATCGACCGCGGCGACCGAGCCGCCCATCGTGTCAGTGAAGCCCTTGACGACGGCCAGGCCGAGGCCCACGCCGGTACCCGTGTTCCGTGCGCTGAGCCGCTCGAACGGCTCGAACATCCGCGGCTTAAGCTCGTCCGGGACGCCAGGGCCATGGTCCACGACATCCAGGATGACGGTCTCGCCGCGCTGCCGGGCGTACAACGCAGGCGGCCGCCCCGGCGGCGAGTAGGCCAGCGCATTGGCGAAGAGGTTGGCCAGCAACCGCGCCGGCCGGCAGGCGGCCGTGCAGCGCGGCGGCGGCGGCGCCGATCACGAGCAGCGCGGCGAAGCCGTCTGGCAGGGCGATCGGCGCTACCAGGCCACGCCGTCTTGTGAACCGTTCATCTCGGAAACTAGTCCACCGCTGAGCCGGGCAGGCCGCCGAAGGTCTTGACGCGTTCTTAACGCCGCCCGCGCGCATCTTGACGCGTCGTTAGCGCCAGCAGGACCGGCTGGCCCGGGCCCAGGCGAGCCTCAGGCAGGCGACGCCGGCCGCCGTGACGTGGCACTGCGCAGCAGCTCGCGGTACAGCGCGGCGGTATCGGGATGCGGCTCGCCGGCCGGCGCGATGTCCGCGATCACGCCGAGGCAGTGCTGCCATGCCTCGCGGACACCGGACAGGTTGCCTGCCACGTGCTCGGCACGCATCAGGGCACGCCACAGCTGCTCGGCGGCGACATCACCGGCAAGCCCCGCCCGGGCGGCGCGGGCCGACGCCGACGGGTCCCCGGCGTCAAGCTCAAGGGCGGCGAGCAGTTCGGCCGCATCCACGATCTGCGCGCGGACCGTCTCTACGAAGGCCAGGTCAAGCCACCAGTGGTAGCAGTCAGTGAATGGCTGCCCGCGGACCAGCGCCAGGGCCTCCCGCAGGTCGCCGCGGTCCCTGGCCGCCAGCCCGCGCTCGGCGAGGGCACTGAAGTCCGTCCAGTCGAACTGTGCATCGGGGTGCAGCGAGTACTGCCCGCCGCCTAGGTGGACAATCCATTCCGCGCCGCCGGGAGCGGGCCCGAGCTGTCGCCGGGTCCGCGCGATGAGCTGACGCAGGGAGTCGCTCGGCTTCGGGTGATCCGGGTCGGCGCCCAGCAGGTAGCCGAGCTGGGGGTTGGACAGGCCGACCGGCCCGTTCAGCGCAAGCGCCAGGATCAGCTGGCTCTGCGCGGGAAGCAGCGCGCCGGATGCGCCATTGATGGTGAATGAGCCGAGGATCCCGATCCGCAGCGTCCCGGTCCTGGCCGGGATGGCGGCAGGCTCCGGCGGCGCGCCGCTGCCGGGCTCCGCCGGATGCCCGCGAAGGCCGGCCGCGTCAAGGACGGATAC
>DATGVY010000454.1:0-8619 GCA_035299845.1 Streptosporangiaceae bacterium | reverse complement strand
CGGCCAGCGCGGACGCGCCCACCTCCCGTAGTCCTCGTCCTCGCCCCCGTCGTCTTCGTTATCGCCAGCCAGCGCCGCCTGCACCGCGGCCTCGCTGAACTCGGCTGCTGGCTGCGACGAGACCTGAGTGAGCTGGTGTGCCCGCCCGGCCGGGCTGTCCGTGCGCACCGGCGGGCGGCCATTGCTGCTCGATGCCGCACCGACGATGACCGATACCTGGCTGGGTGCCGCGGAGCCTGCTGCGGTATCGACGACGTCCGCCACGATGCAGGTGATGTTGTCCGGGCCGCCGCTGCGGATGGCGAGCTCGATCAGCTGGGTGACCGCGTCGTCCGGGTCGGTGATGGTCACCAGGGTCTTGTGCAGGGTCTGCTCGGTGACAACATCGGATAGCCCGTCGGAGCAGAGCAGGTAGCGGTCACCCGCCCGGACCTCGCGGACCGACAGGTCGGGCTCCGCCTCGGTCCGCCCGTCGAGCGCGCGGAGCAGCAGCGAGCGCTGCGGATGGGTGGCGGCCGCCTCCGGGGTCAGCCTGCCGTCATCGACGAGCGACTGGACCAGCGTGTGATCGCGGGTGATCTGGAAAAAGTCACCGTCGCGCAGCAGGTAAGCCCGTGAGTCGCCGATGTGGCAGAGCGCGACGTGCGCGTTCTGCCAGAGCATGGCGGTGAGCGTCGTGCCCATCCCCTCGACCGCCGGATCGGCCGCACTCATCTCGTGCAAGGTGGCGTTGGCTGCGGCCACCGCCGCGGCGAGCGGGTCAAGCAGGTCACCGCCAGGCGGCACCTGGTCGAGCCCGGCAAGGGCGGAGATGGCCACCGCACTGGCCACCTCGCCGGCGGCATGCCCGCCCATGCCATCGGCAATGGCAAGCAGCCGCGGGCCCGCATACGCCGAATCCTCGTTCCCCTCCCTGAGGAGACCGACGTCTGAGCGGACCGCGTAGCGGAGTGCAAGGGTCATCTGCGCAGTTCCAGAACGGTTTTGCCGATACGGATTGGCACGCCGACCGGCACCGGGGTCGGCTGGGTCACCTTCTGGCGATCAAGATAGGTGCCGTTGGTAGAGCCGAGGTCCTCGACAATCCACTGACCATCCTGCGGGAATAGCCGGGCATGTCGGCTCGAAGCGTAGTCATCCGTCAGCACGAGCGTGGCATCATTCGCCCGACCGATAGTGATTTGCTCATCTGCGAGGCCCATGCTCGTTCCGGCCAGGTCGCCGCCGGTCACCAGCAACTGCTGCGGCACCGCATGGCTGGCCCGGCCGGGCCGGGATGGCTTGGGCGGCTTGGCGGGCTGAGCGGGCCTGCCCCGCGGCTGCTGGCGCTTGCGGCCCGCCCGGCGGCCGCCACCGGAAGGCCCGAATAGGTCTGTGCGCACGACACCCACCGCGGCGATGACGAAAAGCCAGAGGACGGCGAGGAACGCCAGCCTGATGAGGGTGAGGGTGAGCGCATTCATCTGGTCATTGTCCTCGGTGGCCGTTGCTGCCTCTGCTCGTCACAGGCGCCACGGCGCCGGATGGGTCATGGACTTGCCGGGTATCAGTAAATGCCATCCCGGCGGAAAACGAGAGTCGTCCGGCCCAGCGTGACACGGGTTCCGTCCGTCAGGGAAACCCGCCGCACCGGCTGGCCGTTCACGAAGGTGCCGTTCGTCGAACCCAGGTCGACCAGCACGACCTCGCCGTCTTCGACGCGCAGCTCGGCATGGTGGCGCGACACCCCCGGATCGACCAGCCGCAGGTCACAGTCCGTGCCGCGGCCGAGGATGGTGAGTGGCGCGGTGAGCTCGTAGGTGCGCTGCATGTTCCCGTCCGCGCCCGGCTCCGGCCCGGAGACAAGCAGCCGGGGGGCGCCGGCGAAGCTACCCGGCGGGTGCGGAAGATCGCTGGCAGGCCTGCGGATCTCGCCGTCTTCGACCGTCGTGCCCCTGATCACGCCCGAGCGAATCCGGAAGGTACCGGTCGTCAGGTCGGGCACTCCCTCGAACCGCATCCGGACCGGCCCGACGAAGGAGTATCCCTGCTCCCTGGCGTGCTCGCGGGCCAGCGTGGCAAGCTCGATGCCGAGACTGTCGGCGTAGACCTCGAGGCGGCCGTGATCAGTGTCCGCAAGCTCCACGACGAAGTCGTTCGGCACCAGCGTCCGGCCCTGCGCGACGATCGCTGCGCGGTCATCCATCTCGCGCTGCACCGCGCTGGCCACCTCCACCGGCTGCAGCTCGGATCTGAACGCCCGCGCGAAGGCACCCTCGACCATCCCCTCGAGCCTGTGCTCGAAGCGTTGCAGAACTCCCACCGGGGCACCTCCTTTCGTGCTTCCATCCGATCGTATCGGCGGCGTGGGGCAGTTTGAGGACGTGCTAACCTGACTGCCTCGCCCAGGGCGGGTGGCGGAACGGCAGACGCGCACGGTTCAGGTCCGTGTGTCCGAAAGGACGTGAGGGTTCAAATCCCTCCTCGCCCACACCTCGTAGCCTGATCCCCTCCTCCTCCCTCGCCCGCAAGGTGCGCTGGCCCGCAGCCTAAGCGCCCGCAGGTTCCCTGTCACTGGCACCCCGGTCAATGGCCAGCGGATTTTACCTGCCGCCAGCGGGCCGGCCAGCCGGCCGGCCCGCTGACCGCCCGGCGCAAGGCAGAATTGGATGCGTGCCGGAACTTCCAGAGGTAGAGGCACTCGCCGCCGATCTGCGAGAGCGCGCGGCGGGCCGTGTCATCGAGCGCGCCGACGTCGCGGAGTTCGCGGTGCTGAAGACCTACGATCCGGCGCTGACCGCACTGCACGGCCGGACGATCACGGCGACCGCGCGATACGGCAAGTTCCTCGACCTGGTGACGGAGCGCGATCCCGGCGGCGGCCCGGTGCTGCACCTCATCACGCACCTGGCCCGGGCCGGCTGGCTGCGATGGCGGGACAAGCTGCCGGATGAGCCGCCGCGGCCGGGCAAAGGCCCGCTGGCGCTGCGGGTCAGGTTCGCCGACGGAGCCGGGTTCGACCTCACCGAGGCCGGAACCCGCAAGCGCCTGGCGGTCTACCTGGTCGCCGACCCGATGGCCGTCCCCGGCATCGCGGCACTCGGGCCTGATCCGCTCGATCCGTCCTTCACGGCCGCCACGCTGGCCCAGATCCTGGCCGGGCGGCGGACGCAGATCAAGGGCGTCCTGCGGGACCAGAAGATCATCGCCGGCATCGGCAATGCCTACTCCGACGAGGTGCTGCACGCCGCGAGGATGTCGCCGTTCCGGCTGGCCGCCAGCCTCTCCAGCGAGGACGTGGCCGAGTTGCACGCGGTGATCGTCGGCACCCTGCAGGAAGCCGTGGCGAGATCGGCGGGCCTGGCGGCGGGGGACCTGAAGGCAGAGAAGAAGGCCGGGCTCCGGGTGCACGGCCGGGCCGGGCAGCCGTGCCCGGTGTGCGGCGACACGGTCCGGGAAGTGTCGTTCGCCGACTCCGCGCTGCAATACTGCCCGACCTGCCAGACCGGCGGCAAGCCGCTGGCTGACCGCCGGATGTCCCGGCTGCTCAAGTAGCCATGCCGGGCGAGCCCGGCCTTCGCAGGCGGCCGGCCCAGGGAATCTTGCCTCGCGTCCGGGAGCGGACTCGCCGGCAACGGCGCGGCCACCGGGCTGGCCCGGCGGCCGGGGCAGTTCAGGGGCATGGCTTCCCGGCCGGGTGAGCGGGACCCGGCCGGGAGCTCCGTCAGTTGAAAACCTGGGTTCTGGCCCACATAACGTGAAGGTTACGATTTGATCTTCGCCGTCCGGTGGCATCACCTGGTGCAACCAGCCCGGGGGGCGGCGGCCCAGTGCAGCTAGGAGCTGCCCTGGTCGTTACCATCGCGAGATTTGGGCCAGAGCCAAAACCTGACGGCCACCGGGCTGGCGCAGCGGCAGTGGCAGCGGTGGCTCGTGAGGCCTGCGTTCCCGGCCGGGTGAGCGGGACCCGGCCGGGAAGCTCCGTCAGTTGAAAATCTGGCCGATCTTGGCCCACCGCATGTTGCCGCATCCGCGCTGATTGAAGCTGCTGCTGACGTGCTTGCCGAACCAGGTGCCCTGGATAGTCGCCGTCTTCGTGCCGGCCACGATCATCGGGCACATCTCGTTGCGGGGCAGCGGCGCGAACGGGCTCTTCGCGTGCAGCAGGACACGGCAGGCCGCCTGCGGATCCGGGTGGGTGCCGCCGGCCGGGTCGCAGCGCAGCGTCCAGTGCTGCATTTTGGCGCCTGGCCTGGCCGCCACCCGGATGACAAGAGAGACCTTGGCGGGGCGGGCGGCTGCCGCCGTCCCGCCGGTGGCGTGCGTGCTGCCGCACCCGCTGAGAACGGCCGCGCAGGCCGCGGCGATCAGGATGGACCGTGCGCCGGTCCCGGCCCGAAGCATGTTCATCATCATGCCCGGTTGGACGCACGCCCGACCCGGATGGTTCCGGCCGCCGGGGGACATGTGAGGCTTGGATCATGAACAGCCTGCTGCGGGATCTCGCCGGTGCCGTCGGCGAGCCGCATCTGCTGACCGATCCCGCGGTGCTGGCCGGTTACACCACCGACTGGACGCGCCGGTATCACGGGACGGCCCGCTGCGTAGTCCGCCCCGGCTCGGCGGCCGAGGTCGCCGAGGTGGTGCGGTGCTGCGCCCGGCACGCGGCCGCGCTGGTGCCGCAGGGCGGCAACACCGGGCTGGTCGGCGGCTCGGTCCCGGCTGCCGGTAGTTACCGCGGCGGCCCGGACGGCCATGGTGGGCAGGACGGCCGAGATGGCGGCGCCGTCGTGCTGTCAGCGACCAGGCTGACCGCGCTCGGCCCGGTCGACACCCTCGCCGCGCAGGTGACCGCCGGGGCAGGCGTGACCATCGGCCAGCTGCGCGCGCACGCCGCCAGGGCCGGCTTCGAGTACGGGGTGGACCTGGCGTCCAGGGACTCGGCCACGGTCGGCGGCACGATCGCGACCAACGCCGGCGGCATGCACGGGATCCGGTACGGCCCCACCCGGGCACAGCTGCTCGGCGTGGCGGCAGTGCTGGCGGACGGCTGCGTAATAAATCGATTGTCCGGTTTGCCGGCCGAGAGCGCCGGTTATGACCTGGCTCAGCTGCTGGCGGGCAGCGAGGGAACGCTCGCCGTGATCACGGCGGCGCGGCTGCGGCTATGGCCTGCCGAGCCAGTTGCCGCGGTCGTCCTGGCGGGAGCATCCGGCGTCGCGGAGGCGGCCGCGCTGCAGGCCGCGATCCGCGCGGCGGTTCCCGGCATCCGGGCCGCTGAGTACTTCGAGGCAGCGGGGCTCGACCTGGTCAGGAAGCGGACCGGGCTGGCGCTGCCGCTTGGCCGCGCGCGCGCCGCCTACCTGCTCGCGGAGATAGCGGGAACTGCCGTGGATGCCGGCCGGCTATCCGGCGCTGGGCTGCCGCCGGACGCCGCGGTTGCGCTTGACCGGAACGGACGCGCCGCGCTGTGGGCCTACCGGGAGCGAATCACCGAGGCGATCAGCGCGAGCGGGATCCCGCACAAGATGGACGTGGCGGTTCCGGTCGCGCGGCTGGCGGCGTTCCGCGCGGAACTTGACGGCGTGGTGAGCGCGGTGGCCGGCGGCCGCGACTGGCCAGTGATCGTATTCGGGCATATCGGCGTGGGAAACCTGCACGTGAACGTGCTCGGCCCGGATCCTGGCGACGCTGGCGTCGATGAGGCGGTCAGCCGGCTGGCCGCGGCGCATGGCGGGTCGGTGTCCGCCGAGCACGGGATCGGCCGGGCCAAGACCCGGTGGCTCGGGCTGACCAGGGCGGCACCCGAGATCGCGGCGATGCGCGCGATCAAGACCGCGCTCGACCCGGCCGGCCTGCTGAACCCTGGTGTCCTGTTCCCTGATTGCGAGGATCCCGAATGGCGGACACCCGCTACCGCGGCTACAAGTCCTACTCCTACCTGACCCTGGCCGACGACTTCGAGGCATTCGACCTGGACGACGAGCTTGGCCGGGTGCCCGGCTACGAGCTCGGCCTCACCGAGCCGGAGGCCGAGCGGGCCGGCCGCCTGATCATCGGCTGGCTCGTCAAGCACGGCTACGCCGATGCCGATATCCAGGCCGTCATCGGCGGGAACATACTCAGGGTCCTGCGGCAGGTCTGGTGAGCCACGCTGGTGAGCCACGCTGGTGAGCCGGCATCTTGTCTTCGCTGACCAGGGGCTGCGCCGTGGTGCGATCATGAGGTCGTGGGGCTGAGATTCGCGGTAGCTGGCGGCCGGGGCCGGGTGGACGCGACAGCGCGCGCGGTCATCGAGTCCGCGGCCGACGCGATCATGGCCTTCGGCGCCGACCGCACCGTGCTGCTGTGGAATCCCGCCGCCGAGCGTCTCTTCGGGTGGACCGCCGACGAGGTCATCGGCCAGCAGCCGCCGATCATCCCCGAAGAGCTGAGAGCCGAGCACAACGCGGTACTTGAGCGGGTCAGCGGCGGCGGCCAGATCTCCTTCGCCACCCGCCGGATCCGCAACGACGGTGGCGTGCTTGACCTGCGGATCGATGCCAGCGCCCTGGTCAGCAACGGCACGACGACCGGCTGGGTGAACATCTGCCACCAGGCCGCCGAGGACGAGGCGGTCAGGCACTACATGGCCGAACGGGCCCGGGTGGTGCGCAGGCTCGGCGACGTGGTTGCCGACATGAACGCCCATCTCGACCTGGAGGCGGTACTCGACCGGATAGCGGCCAGCCTGCGCGAGCTGACCCGTGCCGATGCCGGCGGGTTCGTGCTCATCGACGGCGGCAAGCTGCGGCTGGTGAGCATGGACGGGCTGCCGGCCGGGCTGCGCGGCCGCACGGCTGACCTGGGCACCAGCATGGTCGGCGAGCTGATGCGGTCCGGCAAGACGGTGATGATGGCGACCGGCGACTCGGGCGGCTTCGACGACCTGATCTGGTCCGCGCTACCCGGCCTGCACACGATCACGCTCAGCCTGTCGCACGTGGCCGGGCGGCCCTACGGCGCGCTGTACGCCCTGTACAGCAGGCGCAAGGTCGGTCACGTCGAGCTTGAGCTGCTCGAGCTGCTGGCCGGGCACGCCAGCGTAGCGCTGTCCAACGTGACGGCCTTCGAGGAGGTGGTCAAGCAGCGCGCACATGAGCGGGCGGTGATCGACGCCAGCGCGGACGGCATCGCGGTGCTTGACGGCGACGGCCTCGTCCGCCAGTGGAATCCGGCCGCGCACCGGCTGACCGGAGTCTCCGCCGAGGACGCGACGGGCAGGCCGCTGCCGTTCCCGCCGCCGGAGCCCGGCGCCAAGCTGACCCACCGGCTGCAGAACGGCAGCTGGCTGGAAGTCCTGTGCACCGGGCTGAACGGGCGGGATGAGAAGGTCGTCGACTTCCGTGACGTGACCGCCGCCAAGGAGCTTGAGGAGGCCAAGGACCTGTTCCTGGCCACCACCAGTCACGAGCTGCGGACGCCGATCACCGTCGTGCAGGGCTTCGCGAGCACGCTGGCGAGCCGCTGGGACAAGCTCGCCGACGCCGACCGGCGCAGTGCCGTGCAGACAATCGCCGAGCGGGCCGGGTCCCTCGGCCGGCTTGTCGAGCAGCTGCTGCTCGGCTCCCGGGCCGGCGCCGACCAGCTGAGGGTCAGCAACGGGCCATTTGACCTGGCCGGCCTGCTGCGGGGGGCCGCGGTGGCGTTCCGCCCGCTGTCCGACCGGCATACCCTCACGGCCGAGATACCCGAGGAGCTCCCGACCGCCTACGGCGATGCGATGGCGACCGACATCATCGTCGGCCAGCTGCTGGAGAACGCGTTCAAGTACTCGCCGGAGGGCGGGAACGTCACCGTGCGGGCCGCCGCGGCGGGCGACCGGATCGAGGTGACGGTCGAGGACGAGGGCATCGGCATCGCCGCGGCCGACCGCGAGCGGGTGTTCGAGCGGTTCGTGCAGGGCGAGACCGGGGACCGCAGGAGGTTCGGCGGGATCGGGCTCGGGCTGTACATCGTGCGCCAGCTGGCGCGTGCCCAGGGCGGCGAGGTCGCCGCGTGCGCGCGACCTGGCGGTGGCACCCGGATGCGGGTTCAGCTCCGCTGCGCCGAAGCCGCCGGCTCAGCCGCCGTCACGCCCCGGCCTGCTTTCGTGATCACGGAAACTCTTGGGGCCTGGAGCACCCCAAAGTTTCCGTGATCACGAAAGCAGCGGTCGGCCGGGGCCGGGGGCAATCTGCTGGTCACCTCTTGGCATGCATCAGGCCGGTGCCGCCGAGCCGCTCCCTGGTGACTGGATCCCGTATGACCGGCGTGCCGCCGGATGCATCGATGTAGCGGTCGATGATGCCGATGACGTCCTCGCCCTGCATCACGATCTGGCCGCGCTCCAGCCAGATCACCCTGTTGCAGGTCTGCTCCACTTCCTCCAGGTTGTGCGCGACCAGGAAGACGGTGCCGGCCTCCGCGCGCAGCTCCTCGATCCTGGCGTGACTCTTGACCCGGAACTCGGCGTCGCCTGTGGCCAGCGCTTCGTCTACCAGCAGCACGTCATGGCTCTTCGACGCGGCGATCGCGAACCGCAGCCGCGAGCCCATGCCGGTTGAGTAGGTCTTCATTGGCAGGTCGATGAAGTCGCCGACGCCGGAGAAGTCGACGATG
>DATGVY010000453.1:0-1553 GCA_035299845.1 Streptosporangiaceae bacterium | reverse complement strand
GGCGGCGGCTGCGCGCAGCGCCTCAAGATCACAACGGCCCGCGCGCAGCGCGCCATCGGCCAGTGCCGGGGCGCCCTGGCGGGAGAACACCGCGTGGACGCGCTGCACCCAGGCGGTGTGCTCGGCGCGCAGGTCGTGGTAGGTCTCCAGCAGCGCCCGGCATTCCAGGATGCGGCCGGGCGGGATCCAGCATTCCGGGAGCCGGCCCTCGGCCAGCAGCATCCTGAGGTGCCGCGAGTCGGTCTTGTCGGTCTTGGCATGCCGCTTGCGGCCGCGAGCCGCGGCGGTGTCGGCCGGCTCACCCACATGCGCCGCGACCCCGGCCGCGGCCAGCTCCTCGGCGACATACCGCCACCCGGTGCACCCCTCCATCGCGAACGCGACGTCGTCACGGCCAGCGAACCGCACCAGCCAGGCCCGCAGGTGCTCCCGGTCAGCCGGGGCGATCTGGCCGCGCCGCACCTCCCCAGTTACGGTGTTGAGATAGTCAAAGGTCAGCTGCTTCCGGTGGATATCCAGCCCGCCTACGATGGGCATCGGGACCTCCTCAAGCTCCCCGGGGCGCGCCAGCGCCCCGCACGCGAATGCATAACGGGGCTTCGCCCCAACCCGACGAGGCATGCGTGTGCGGGCTGGGGTTGGTGCAAAAGCTCCGGTTGGGGCTCAAGGCAGTCACAATATGACTGTTCATTCGCCGCTTGCAGCGGTCGGGTGGCCGTTGCCGGCCGAGCCCCGAGCCGGAGCCCATCATGACGCTACCGCGTACTGCCGCCCAGGTCCTGTCCGGTCACGTGACGCTGGAGATCCGCTGCATCGACCGGGTGCTGCTGACCTTCCGCCAGCCGCGGCTGCAGTACGGGCAGGGCATCCACGGGTTCTTCTGCCACCACCGCGGGTACCAGTTCGTGTCCTCGGCGCTGATGCTGCCGATGACCGAGCGGTTCGCCGCGGACATCCGCCACTACATCGACTCCCGCGGCCTGGACCTGATCCACTTCGCCAAGGGGCAGAGCAAGGACCAGACCGCCCGGCGGTACCTGGCCTGCCACGACGGCGGGGAGCAGATCCTGTTCGCCGGGGTGGCCCAGGAGAAGACCCGGGTGTGGCGGACCCGGCAGCGGCGGGACCCGGTGACCGGCAAGCGGTACCCGTGGCTGTGCCAGGAGCAGGCGATGGTCAACCACTGGTATTTCTACGGGTTCGACGCCGACTTCGGCCCGTTCTACGTGAAATTCTGCGGCTACTTCCCGTACACCGGGCAGATCTACCTGAACGGGCATGAATATGCCAAGCGGCAGTGCCTCAAGGCCGGGATCGGCTTCACCGCCCTGGACAACGCGTTCGGCTCGGCCAGCGACCCGGCCGCGGTGCAGCGGATCTGCGACGGGCTGACCGACCAGAAGATCTACCGCTTCGCCGGCAAATGGCTGGCCCGGCTGCCGCACCCGTTCACCCGCGAGGATCAAGAGGCCGACTACCGCTGGCAGCTGTCGGTGCAGCAGGCCGAGTTCTCCACCACCATGGCGCTGGACCGGCCCGCCTCCGGGCGGATC
>DATGVY010000452.1:0-3977 GCA_035299845.1 Streptosporangiaceae bacterium | reverse complement strand
TCGTATCGCCAGGCAAGGCTGCCGAGGCGCGGGATAATTTCCACTACGCGTACCTCGCAGGTGCCGTCAAGGTGCTCAGGCAACTGGGGGCGGCCGATGTGCCCGACCTTCCAGCGCCAGTTCCTGCCAACTGGTATCCCGAGGTCAGCGGGTGGGAAGGCATGGTCGCCGGCAATCTCGAGGCATGGATTCGCGCGGAGTTCGGCAGCCTCATCCGGGCCGTACTCGACGCCAATGAATATCGCCAGCCGGCTCTGTGCTGGCGGATCGCCGCAAGGCTTGGCGACTGCTTCTCGCCGCCCGCCAGGCACGCGGACGTCAAGGAAGCGTTCGAAGTGGCGCTGGCCGCTGCGCGCACAAGCGTCGGGTCGCCGTCTGCCGAGATGCAGGTCAGGCTCGCCAGGAGCGGCTATCTCACCGCCGTGCACGACTATTCGGCCGCCATCGCCGAATTGAAGGGCATCGCGGAGATGGCCGATGGCCTGAATGACCAAGCGGTCAAGGCCGAAGCGCTTCGCCGGCTGGCGCACGCCTTGCAGGAGATCGGCCACTACGAGCGTGCGATACGTCCGCTCGAAGAGGGCCGGTCAGCGGCGCGTTACGCTGGCGACCGCGAATCGCGCCTCATCGAGCTGCTGCGCGGGGAGAATGACGCACTTCGCAACCCGGACCACTGGATGGCCAGGATCTCAACGGACGGCCTCAGGCCCGACCTCAGGGATAACTCGCAGTTCACTGAGAGGATCATCCTCGGCCGCGCGAGTCGGCGCCGCCGCGATTGCCAGGTCAGCGACGGCTTCATGAAGGACGCCCGGCGCTATAGCGCCGAGAACCTAGTGTCCCGCGCCTTAAATTCAGGGCATAAGTTGGTCATGACATCACCATGCCTGTCGTGTCGTGGCAGTTGGTGAACACTGATGCGCCCAGAGTTAGCGACATGGCGAGAACGGGACGGCCGAAGGCTGAATTGATCCTGTCCGGCGAGGAGCGCGAAACGCTCGAACGCTGGACACGGCGCGCGACATCCGCACACGCGCTGGCGCAACGCTCCAGAATGATCCTGGAGTGCGCAGATGGCCTGGACAACAAGCAAGTAGCCGCGAAGCTCGGCTGTCATCACGCAACCGTCGGGAAGTGGCGTAACCGTTTCATCGGGATGCGGCCGGCCGGCCTGTGCGATGAGCCTCGGCCGGGGCGCAAGCCGGCGATCGCCGATGAAAAGGTGGAGAAGGTCGTCGTGGACACATTGGAGTCAAGTCCGAAAGATGCGACGCACTGGTCGCGGGCATCGATGGCGAGGCACACCGGATTGTCCCCGTCCACGATCGGGCGGATCTGGAAGGCGTTTCACCTCAAGCCCCATCTGGCCGATACGTTCAAGATCTCCGCTGATCCGCTGTTCATCGAGAAAGTGCATGACATCGTCGGCTTGTACCTGAACCCGCCGGAGCACGCGGTAGTGCTGTGCCTGGACGAGAAGTCCCAGGTGCAGGCACTTGACCGGTCCCAGCCGGTCCTGCCCATGATGCCCGGCATGCCGGAACGGCGGACCCACGATTACGCCCGGTACGGGACACTGGACCTGTTCGCGGCGTTCAACGTGGCAGACGGACTGGTCATCGCCGATACCTACAAGCAGCACCGTCACGTCGAGTGGATCAAGTTCCTGGCGAAGATCGACAAAGAGGTGCCCCAGCTGACCGGCCTGGGCGAGCAGCTGCAGATCCACATCATCGCGGACAACTACGGCACCCATAAGACCCCCGAAGGTGTCCATTCACGGGGTCTGGTCAGGTGACCGGTGACGGGAGCCAGGGGTGTCCGGTGAGGGCGAGGTGGATGGCGTTGATGGGCGTGATGCCGTGGCCTCGGCTGGTGAGCAGGTAGGTGCGGACGCGGCAGTAGCTGGTGAGGGTGGCCCGGGTGTGCCAGTAGCCGGAGATGGTCTGGTGCCGTTTGGGTCCCCTGATCGCCTGTTCTGATGCGTTGTTGGTCCAGGGCACGGCGAAGTTCCGGGTGAATAGCCAGACCTGTTCGGCTTTGGCTTTCAGGCGGGTGGCGAGGACGTAGCCGGGGTGGTTGCCGTCGTGCCAGTCGCGGAGCCGGTTGGTGGTCTGGCCCCATGCGACCGCCTGGTCGTAGCGCTCGCGCATGTCAGCGAGCTGGTCCGGGTCCAGCGCGTCGCGGCCGTCGGCGATGGCGGCCTGGACGGCGGCGTGGGCTTCCTTCAGGACCTGGCGGACCTGCTCGGCCCAGCGCTGCCAGCCGGGGTGGAGTTCGCGCACGCCCTTGAGGTGGCGGAAGATGTGCTGGCAGCACTGCTGGACCCCGGCGAGCTGGTCGTCGAACTGGGCCCAGCCGGCGTAGTCGTCGCGGACCAGGATCCCGGCGTAGCCATCCATCACGCCCAGGCCCCTGATCGCCTCCGAGGACCGGGAGTGCGCGGCGCCGTACCAGATCAGCCGCTGGTCGGGGGCGCGGATGGTGACCACGTGCGGGCTGCCGGCCTTGACCTGCCCGTCGGCTCCGGCGTTGCGGATCAGGCTGACCGGGGTCTCGTCGGCGCACAGCACGTCCTCGGCGCGCAGCGCGGCCTTGATCGCCTCGTCGAACCCGGCCGCGGCCAGCCGCCCGGCGAGCCGCTCGTGCGCGCGGGCGACGAACCCGGCCGACACCGGGGCGCCGAGCAGCGCTGACATCAGCATCGCGGTCCGCTCGACGGGGACGTTGCCCTCGCTGCCCAGCAGGATCGCGGCGGCGTTGACGCCCGGCCCGTAGCTGACGGTCCCTGCCTGCCCCGATGGCGGACCGGCGGCGGTGACCTCGCGGCAGGCCGGGCAGCTCAGGGCCGGCAGCACCCAGTGGACCTTCTCCAACCGCACCGGCGGGATGTCCCACACTTGCGCCCACCCATCCGGCCCCGCCGCGGCGCCCGCCAGGTCCCGCCCGCACGACCGGCATTCCGCGGGCGGATCGGCCCGCTCGGTCCGGTCCGGATCCGCGGCCGGCTCCAGGCCCGAGCCCTTGTGCCCGGGCTGGCCGCCGGGCTTGCGGTCCTTCGACCGCTCCCGCTGCGAGGCCCGCAGCGCCGCCTTCCGCCGCGCCCTCGCCGCGATGTCGTCCCTCGACGGCGGGACCGAGGAGTTGCCGCTGTCCATCCTCATTCGGCGCTCCAGCTCGGCGACGCGCAGCTCCAGGTCCCGGACCAACTTTCCCTGCCGCGCCAGCGCCGCCGTCCCGGCTTCCACCGCCGCCCGCAGCGCCGCGATCTCGGTGTCCTTGGCCTCGATCACCTGCCGCAGCCGCGCGTTCGCCGCGCGCAGGCCGGCCGGATCATCCGGGGCAGAGGGAACATCCGGGGCAGAGGGAACATCGGGCACGAACAGAACATCACCACGCCGGCGCAGCGTGATCAACACGCCACGCCGCGCCGGCTCTCAGCCACTTACCGCCGACATCAGCCGATCAGAACGGCGCCACCCCGTGAATGGACACCCCCGAAGTCCAGATCTGGCTGGACAAGCACCCCCGGTTCCACATGCACTTCACTCCGACCAGCTCATCGTGGATCAACCAGGTCGAGCGCTGGTTCGGGCTTCTGACCCAGAAACTCCTGCAGCGCGGCGCCCGCAAATCGGTCACGCAGCTCGCACGGGACATCATGGCCTGGACGGACCAATGGAACGAAGATCCCAAGCCCTTCATCTGGACCAAGAGTGCGGATGAAATCCTCGAATCACTCAGCCGATATTTGCAGCGAATCTCCGGCGCGGGACACTAGTTCACGGCCACACCGCTGTGCCGCCGATGTTCGCAGGCAAGCTGCCGGATGAACATCGGTGGCACATCGACGCTCCTGAAGGCCCGTGACGGCCAACATCGATGGGCCCTGGCTGTCCGCCGGCGACCGTCTACAGCACATCGATGTTCCCGAACCGGGGCGTGGACGAACGTGGATGGGACATGGTTGTTCGGCG
>DATGVY010000451.1:0-8123 GCA_035299845.1 Streptosporangiaceae bacterium | reverse complement strand
ACGCTCGCAGCTGATCGTCTACCACTTCATGTTCGGGCCGGACTACACCGCCGGATGCCCGACCTGCTCGGCGATCGCCGACGGCTTCAGCGGCTCCGTGGTCCACCTCGCCAACCACGACGTCACGCTCTGCGCGGTGTCGCGGGCTCCGCTCGCGAAGCTGCAGGCGTACAAGCGGCGGATGGGCTGGAGCTTCCCCTGGGCGTCCTCGTCCGGCAGCGACTTCAACCACGACTTCCAGGCCGCGGTCACCAAGGAGCAGTGGCAGTCCGGAGCCGTCGAGTACAACTTCCGCGCGGTAGACCTGCGGCTGCCGGAGACCGGCGAGGACAATCCCTTCGTCGCCCAGATCACGTCGAGCGTCGGAACGGACTGGGCGACGTACCGGCGAGAAGGGCCCGGCGTGAGCGCGTTCGCGCTCCAGGACGGCGTCGTCTACCACACCTACTCGGCGTACGCGCGCGGGCTGGACGGCCTGTGGGGCATGTACCAGTGGCTCGACCGCGCGCCACGCGGCCGCAACGAGACCGGCCTGTGGTGGCGCCGCCACGACGAGTACGACAGCCAGTGAAACCATGGACACACGCAAACGACGAGAACGATTATCAGTGACGTGTCCGGCAGGTCCACGGTCGTCGCTGGCGCCAGCCGGGGCCTGGGCGCGGCGGCTGCCGGTGCGACATCCCCCCCGGACGCGTGCTCACGTCCAGGATCTGGTGCCCAGCCGGACGCTCGGCCGGGCACGGAACCTGGACGGAACGTCGCCGCGTACAAGCGCGCCGCAGTCGTGAATGCGCAGGTCAGCGGCTTGCAGGGCCGTGAAGGAGGTCCGTCTGTAAAACCGTCGGCTTAGCCTACGTTGGTTCGAACCCAACACCTGCCACCATCAAAACCCCAGGTCAGCGTATGTGTCGGAGATCACCGGGGCCGTTGAAAAGGCAGCGGTCCGCCGTACCGTCGGCTTTGCCCGGAACGGCACGGGTCATCACCGGCAACTACGGCTCTGACCTGCAGTGACACCGCGCGGAGCCGATCTCGCCAGGTTCCAGCGCTCCAGGCCGCTCCCGGCCCGGACCCCGGTTGGCGGAACAGGCACGGAACATGACTTGGCCGTGATCGTCACAGGGCGACAAGGTACTTAGCCGCCCCTGTCGTCCGCCGGTGCGAGCGCCGGTCCTCACGCTGGCCTTTCGGGTGCCTGGCACCTGGCATGACAGCGGATGGCCAGTATCCAATCCCCAGACACGCTCACATATCGCCGATTGGCGCATGGTCGCCCTGCCGAATCGGCGTGGCCTGCTCCGCTTGGGCCGGCCGTCACCGAGCAGCGTTCTGTTCGCCGCCACGCCTATTTCCGGCTCGCACCCGGGAGCTCAGCCCCCGGTGGCCCCGTCGGCGGTGTGCTCGGCATTGAGGTGCGCGGACCGGTAGGCCAGCTAGGAATGAGGGCGGGCCTGGGCACCCGGCCCGGCCATCCCCGCGGCCTGGGCGTGGATTGCGGCGCGCGCGGGGCAACTCGTCACGGTCCTGGCCGTCAGCGGCGGCGGAAGCTGGCGGGTGATCGCCGAGCCGGTCCGGTACCGGGCCCGGCGCATCCCGTTCGCCTACAGCGCTGAGGGCTTCTCTCTCGTGATCACCAGCACGGCCGGGCCGGGCGTCGCTGGCATGCTCGTGGTCGGGTTGGACTGGCAGCATCGGCCCGGCCATCGGCAAGCTTGGCGTCACCTGCCTTGCGGTGAGCGGTGTCGTGATCCTGGTCGTTGCCTGCCTGGGCGTCGCGCTGATCCGCACGATCTGTGCGGCGTGACCCGGGATGGGGTGGAGCGCCCGGGCCTGCCCGAGGCGCTGACCACCGGCTGCGCGGCGCGCTGCGCGAGCGCCAGACCCGGGCCGCCGGGCAGGCAGCCGCCGGATGCGGCATCACTGAGCCGGGCGGATTGCCGTCAGCTATCCTCATCTGCATCGATTCCATCTGGCCTCGGGTCGACTGTCGGCCGATAAGGCCAATGCGCCGGGGGTGCGGGCCCGTGCGGAAGACGGCGGTCACCCTTGCTGATGGCCGGACGCTGATCTACTTCGGCGATGTTCCCGAGCGGCCGGGGGACTACCCGGACCGGCGTCAGCTCGATCCGCTGCGGGCCGAGTCGCGGCTGCGCTACGACTGGCTGCTCGGCCAGTGGGTGGTCGTAGCCAGCCACCGGCAGCACCGCACGTTCCAGCCGGACGATGACCACTGCCCACTGTGCCCGTCCGCGGCGGGCATCCTGACCGAGATCCCGGCGCCCTGTTACGACGTGGTTGTGTTCGAGAACAGGTTTCCCGGGCTCTGCTCCGGCCTGCCCGGTCCGGGCTGGTCCGGCTTCGCTGGCGCGGAGCCGGACGGGGCCAACGGGCTGCTGCTCTCGCGACCGGCGGCTGGCCGGTCGGAGATCATCTGCTTCAGCGAGCGGCACAACGCCTCATTCGCTGACCTGGCCCCGGCCCAGCTGGCGACCATCCTGGCCGTCTGGGCCAACCGCAGCGCGGAGCTGGCGCAGGTGCCCGGCGTGGCGCAGGTCGTCTGCTTCGAGAACCGAGGCCCGGAGATCGGCGCGACCCTGTCGCATCCGCACGGGCAGATCAACGCCTACCCGTTCGTCACGCCGCGGACCTCACGCATGCTTGAGCGCGCTGCCAGATACAGGCTGCGGACCGGGCTGAATCTGTTCGACGAGATCCTCGCAGCGGAGCGCGCCGACGGGTCGAGGGTCGTCGCCGCCGGCCAGCACTGGACCGCGTTCGTACCGTATGCTGCCCGCTGGCCGTATGAGATCCATCTCTACCCGAACCGCCGGGTGCCGGATTTGCAGGCCCTACCCGACGCCGCGCGGGCCGAATTCTGCGACCTGTACCTGGACCTGCTGCACAGACTTGACCGCCTGTTTGGCGTCCCGGCGCCCTATATCTCTGCCTGGCACCAGGCGCCCGTCCGCGAGGGGTCAGACGATCTCGCGTTGCACCTGGAGCTATTCACGGTTATGCGGGCGCCCGGCAAGCTGAAGTACCTGGCCGGGGCGGAGTCGGCGATGGGGACGGCCAGCACCGAGGTGCTGCCGGAGGCCGCGGCCGAGCGGCTCCGCCAGCTCCGCTGAGTCCGCTGAAGAAGTGGCGCGAGGTCGTTGGCCACGGCAGAGACCGGCAGGCTGGCGTGCTCAGGCGCGGTTGCGAGTCGTCGATCAGCGCGGCGATCTCGGCGCTGACCGGCGGCCGGCCCGTCCCGTGCGGATAGGTCCACTTGCGGGTGACCAGGCGGCGATGCCGCCGCAGGATCGTGCCGGGCGTGACCAGCCGGTGCATCCGCAGCCGCCTGGGCAGGGGCAGGATCAGCGCGCGAGGACAGCCGCGGTCGGCCCAGCGGTGCCGGTGGAGCACCGGCGGGCCGGCCTCGCCGGCCAGCCATTTGTCTCCCCAGCGGACCATCACCATGAGCACCTCGGACAGCTCGAGCCCTTTGACGGTGAGCACGTACTCATAGCGCGGCGGCTTGGGACGCGCCAGGGAAACGTGATCGAGTGGCTGCGGTCCAAAGGCGCCCAGCCGGCCCGCACCTCGGAGTGAGCCTCACAACAAGTAGCGATCAGGGAATCCACTCACTCTCTGTGATGACCGCCGCGCCATCTTCGTGACCGCCAGGTGGGGGGTTTTCCGTGGATGTCCCTGCTTTGGGTGGGGGGCGGCCACGGTTCTTGAGCTCCGCCTCGAACGCCAGTTCAGCGGCGTTGAGCTTCTTCCAAAGTGCGGTGGTCGCGACGAGAGCGACGACGTTTGTGAGCGACCAGAGCGGGCCAGTCACTACCACCAGCAAGAGCGTCAATACTGAAGCGAGGACGATGGCCTGAGTGATTGTGCTGGCGTGCAGTTGGAAGAGGGCGATCACTGCGAGAGCTTCGCCGGCTGCGCAAGCGGCGAGAATGATGTAGGCGGCCGGGAGGATGAGCCTGGCTGAAGATGGCGCGGGCGGGTAGTCCCAGGTCGGCGCGCGGCCATTACCGTCGCTTGCGCCAGTGCGACGCATGCCTGTTGCCTTCACCATCAGAGCCCCAGAGCGGAGAAACCGATGCCGAAACTGCGCGTGCACAGCCTCACGATGTCACTCGACGGGTACGTCGCCGGACCTGCCCAGAGCCTGGAGAACCCGCTTGGGGTGGGCGGTGGCCAGCTGCATGAGTGGATGTTTGCCACCCGCACGGCCCGTCGCGCCTTCGGGCAGGAAGGTGGTGGCGAGGGCCTCGACGACGACTTCGTGGCGCAGGGCGAGGCCGGTGTCGGTGCCGCCATCATGGGCCGCAACATGTTCGGCCCTATCCGCGGGCCCTGGGGCGGTGAGCAGTGGAACGGCTGGTGGGGGGACGACCCTCCGTACCACACTGCGGTGTTCGTGCTTACCCATCACCCGCGTCCGCCGGTCACGATGGAGGGCGGGACCACGTTCCATTTCGTCGCCGACGGTATCGGCGCGGCGCTTGAGCGAGCCTTCACTGCCGCCGGAGGCAAGGACGTCAGGCTCTACGGTGGTGCCGCCACCATCCAGCAGTACCTTCGTGCCGGGCTGATCGACGACCTGCACCTGGTTATCGTCCCCGTCCTGCTCGGCGGCGGCGAGCGGCTCTTCGACCACCTCGACGGCGGCACGCACGGCTACGAATGTGTCGAGCTGATCAGCTCACCCGCGGCCACGCATGCCCGCCTCGCCCGGGCCGGGGCTGGCCGCCCGGGCACGTGATCTGCCATGGCCGGGCGGGCCTCCGTCCCGGACGCGAACCCGCTCGGCCAGCTAAGGCTGGCCGGCTGCCCGATCCCGGCGGAACGCCGAGCCGGCTCAGCGTGTAGGTCAGCTGGGCACCGCCGCGAAGCCATCCCGCTGCCTGCAGTTCCTGCCCGAAGCCGCGCTGACCGGGCGGCATGTTGATGACAGGCCCGCCCTTCGCGTGCGGGCAGAGATCCTGGCGTACTTGCCCGTAGGCTTCGCCCGGCTGCGGGTCGACGCCGGGCACTGTGTAGATGACCGTGTATCGCGGGCCGAGGGTGGCCTTCGGCGGCGCAGTGCGCAGCCGCGCCGGTGGTCAGCTGATTGCGGCGTGCCCCAGATAACGCAGCCGCGCCCAGACCGCGCTGGCGCGCTCAGGCTCATAACAGCGCAGTTCACTAGCGGAAGCCCGGGTGCGCGCGCGGAACCGGGACCAGGCCAGCCAGAGACCACTTTCTCGCCGCCGTCGAACGAGTTCCCGTCGCCGTCGAACGAGCCTTTTTCTTCTTGTCTATATAGGCTCATACCAGCCATCATCGGCCACGATCACCAATGCTCTCTTCACTTCTCCACCTAGTCCCTTGACTGCCCGCAGAGCACCAACCACTGCCATGGCACCGGACGAGCCGATAGCGAGACCAGCGGCACGCAGACTCCTGGCCGCACCGAACGATGCACTATCTTCTATGGTGACCTCTGAGTCCATCAGCTCGCGCCGGTAGTTCTGAGGCGTGAACGGATTCCCTGCTCCCGCTACGCGATAGGCGCCAGGCTGCTTGCTAAATATCGTAGAGCCGTTCGGCTCAACCGCTACCAACCTCGTCCTGCCGCCTGCTGGCTGCGCCAGTGCAACGCCCGACATCGTAGCGCCCGTTCCAACTGCGCCGGCGACCACGTCATAAGTCCTGCTGTCACGCCATATCTCCGGGCCTGTCGTCTCCTGGTGGACCCGTATCCAATCAGGGCAATCGTACTGATTTGGCCAATAGTAACCGCGTTCAGCATAGTTCTTCGCGCGGCTAATCCTTTTAAATACCCCCGACTGCTCCTGTTGTTCACGGCGAGTTAGAGGCACAACTTCAATAATACATCCAACCTCGGATAACGCACCGAGCATTGACTCTTCACAACACTCGTCTATCAGGCACAGGGGTTCGGCAGCGCCAAGCTTGCGGCACCAATATCCCAGCCCCAGCGCGAGGTTTCCTGACGAGGACTCAACGATTTGCCTTCCCGACTCCCGGCTTCGCTTCGCCATAGCGTACGCAACCCTGCCCTTAACGGAACGACCCAGTTGCTGTGACTCATCCTTCAGGAATACCTTCAGGTCGAGACTGTATCCAAGAATTGCAGGAAGTTCCGGTAAGTAAATGTGCGGTGTCCGGATCGGCCTTAACATCAGCGCTGCTGCCCTTCACGTGGCTCCAGCATCTACGACGCCCCCTGCCACGTACCGGTTGCGGTCGCATCCAGGACCGCGACGAGAACGTGCCGCCAAGGCCGGCCCACGGCCACAACCGGGGCTTGCACGAAACCGCCTGCGCCGCTTCAGAACTCGACACGGGCACCGTGACCTGCGGTTTGGCTGGATGAGCAGGTTGCGGCAGGATCGCGGTTTGTCTCTTCGCCTCCTGTACCTGATCATGATCCGGATTTTTGGCTGGCTGTTACTGCTGGGCCGCAGCCAGGTGTCCAAGAACGCGGAGATCATGGTGCTCCGTCATGAAGTCATGGGGCTCCGGCGTCAGGTCGCCCGGCCCAAACCCGACTGGGCCGACCGGGCCGTCCTGGCGGCAATTGCCCGGCTGTTGCCAGCCGTGCTGCGCGCCCGCCGGCTCGTCGCGCCGGGCACGCTGCTCGCCTGGCACCGCCGCCTGATCAAACGCGAATGGACGTACCCGAGCCAGCCAGGCCGGCCGAGGACCAGTCAGGAGATCCGCGACCTGGTGCTGCGGCTGGCGCGCGAGAACCCGGCCTGGGGATACCGCCGGGTGCACGGCGAGTTGACCCTACTCGGTCACCAGGTTAGCGAAGCGACCGTGCGGAGGATCTTGCGCGCCCGGCGGCGCAGGCCGGCCCCGCCGAACGTGGACACCTCCTGGCGGGCGTTCCTGCATAGCCAGGCGCGAGGGCTGCCGGCCTGCGACTTCTTTCACGTGGACACGATCTTCCTCAAACGCCTGTACGTGCTGTTCGTGATGGAGGTGGCGACCCGGCATGTGCATGTCCTAGGCGTGACCGCCAGCCCGGACGACGCCTGGACCGCTCAGCAGGCCCGCAATCTGCTCATGGACCTCGCAGACCGGGCCGGATCCTTCCGCTTCCTGATCCGGGACCGCGACGCCAAGTTCACCAGCGCATTCGACAGCGTCTTCGCTGGCCAGGGCGTGAAGATAGTCAAGACTCCGCCGCGGACGCCACGCGCGAATTGCTATGCCGAGAGATGGATACGCACCGCACGAGCCGAGTGCACCGACCGGATACTGATCTACGGCGAACGGCACCTACGGTCGGTTCTCGGCGAGTACGCCGGCCATTATAATCGGCACAGGCCCCATCAGTCCCGCCAGCAACGACCGCCCGATCAGGACGACCAAGCTGATGCCCCACCGGACTTGCCTGTTCAGCGGCGGAAGGTGCTCGGCGGCGTGATCAACGAGTACTACCGGGCGGCGTAGCTGACCTCATGAACCCCAGGTCATCCCTATGCGATGGGCTTTGAAGCGGTACAGGCGCCCGGCGGGCGGCCGCCGATATCGCGCTCGCCGTGCTGTCTGGGTTGTACGGATGTCGCGAGGACACCGAGGAGGACATGCTGCTTGTCCGGATGGGCCTGCCCGGCGCGGCAGATGACCTTGCACGCATGGTGTACAAGAAGGTGAAGCGACTGCACCTCTCGTTGCCGTCGCTGGCGGACGAGTGCCCCGAGTGGGAATGGTACGAGGAGAGCTGAAACCTGTATCGCGGTCGGGGTGGGCTGGGTCACTGCCGTGGCGAGCCTTGCTCGCCGAGCTCGGAAAGGAGCGCGGCCCGCCTTTCCCCGAGGGCGGCCAGCTGGGCGCGGAGCTGTTTCAGCTCGCGGTTGATGCGCGCCAGCTCGGTCCGCGCCTGCTGCTCCCGCAGGTAGCGCTCGCCATGCAGGGTCCTGGCGAGACCCTCGACCTCGCGGCGGAGCAGCCGCAGCCACGGGTTCCCGTGCATCGCGGCGGGCCGGTACTGTAGCTTGCCCGCGTCGATCGCCGCGAAGATCTCATCTTGCGTCAGGCCGTACTCCTGGCGAGCCGTCTTGTCGCTCAGCGTCGCGCCCTTGCGTCCCCATTCTCGATCGTGGAGGTCC
>DATGVY010000450.1:0-4813 GCA_035299845.1 Streptosporangiaceae bacterium | reverse complement strand
AGAAGCCCACCACGGTGAGCCACCCGATCAATCCCAGCAGCGGTGCCGCAAGCGGCTCGGTGACCGCTGATGCCACCGCGACGAGGATCGCGACGGTAACGAGCACGCCGGTTGCGGAGAACCGGCCGTGCAGGGCCGCCGCGGCGGCGCCGATGAGCAGCATGCCGGCATAGGCGGTCGGCAGCGCGACATGCGCCCCGACGGCACGCTGACGGATTCTGCGGCTCATCTCCGGGTCAGTCAACCCCGGCAACGAGCGGCATTCAGCGATCTTGACGCCGTCTTAACGCCCATACCCGTGATCTTGACGCCACGTTAACACTGGTCAGGGCCGTGAGCCGGTAGGAAAGACAGGTCAGGTCCGGCGGAGCGAAAGACACAGCATGACGATGCCGGGATCTGGGCAGGCCGTCGCGGCCGCCCAGGATCTCCCAGAGAGCCTCGGTTACTCGGTCAAGCGGCGGCTGCTCGGCCCGCCCCTGATCAACGAGCAGCTGGCCGAGGAGCGGCTGTCCAGGCCGCTCGCGCTCGGCGTGCTGTCCTGCGACGGGATCTCGTCCGCAGCCTACGGCTCCGAGGAAATCCTGATCGAGCTGGTCCAGGTCCTGGGCTACACGGCGGCCTTCGCGATCCTGCTGCCGATGACCGGCGTGGTCCTGTTCGGAATCGCGCTCGTGGTCCTGCTCTACCGCGAGGTCGTGTCCGTCTATACCAGGGCCGGCGGCTCGTACGTGGTGGCCAGGGAGAACTTCGGCCCGCGGGTGGCCCAGGTCGCCGCGGTCGCGCTGCTGATCGACTACGTGGTCACGGTCGCGGTCCAGACGGCGGCGGGCAGCGCGGCGATCGTGTCCGCGTTCCCGCAGCTGAGCACCCTTCCCGGCGTGCTCGGCCACTACATCGTATTGATCATCTCGGTGATCGCGATCCTGATCATGTGCTACGGGAACCTCCGCGGCGTCCGCGAGGCAGGGCGGGCTTTCGCGCTGCCGACCTACCTGTTCTCCGGATCGGTCGGCCTCATGATCGTCGTCGGCCTCTTCCGCGAGGCCGCTACCGGGCTGCCCCGGGCGCCCCCCGGGACCGGGCTGTACTGCAACGGCTGCCACGGGCATCCAGGCTCCGGCCTGCTGACCCTGGCCGTTGTCATCGTGCTGGGGCGGGCGTTCGCCAACGGCGGCTCCTCGCTGACCGGCATCGAGGCGGTCTCCAACGCGGTCAGCGCGCTGCGGCCGCCCGAGGGCCGCAACGCCCGCCAGGTACTGGTCACCCAGGGCTCCATCGTTGCCTTCCTGATCGCGGGCATCTCGTGGCTGGCGCACGCCACCCACGCGGTGCCGTATCAAAGCGGCTACCCGACAGTGCTGGCGCAGGAAGCGAAGCTGATCTTCGGCCACACCGCGGCCGGCTGGGTGCTCTTCTACACGGTCCAGGCCGGGACCGCGTTCATCCTGTTCACCGGCGGCAACACCAGCTTCAGCGGCTTCCCGTACCTGGCCAGCTTCGTCGCCGAAGACTCGTTCCTGCCCCGCTGGCTCACCAAGCGCGGACACCGGCTGGTCTTCTCCAGCGGCATCATCGTGCTCACCGTGGTCTCGCTGACGCTGCTGATCGTCGTCGGGGCGGTGGTCAACAACCTGATCCCGTTCTACGCGATCGGCGTGTTCACCGGCTTCACCATGGCCGGATTCGGCATGGCCCGCTACCACCGGCGGAACAAGGGTCCCGGCTGGCGGCGCCACACCGTCATCAGCGTCATCGGCGCGGTCTACACCGGCCTCGTCGTCGTGATCTTCGCGATCGTCAAGTTCACCGAGGGCGCCTGGCTCGTCGTCGTGATCTTCCCGCTGCTGGTGGTCGCCTTCATCAGGCTCAACCGCGAATACCGGATGGAGTCCCGGGTGCTGGAGCGGATCGGCACGCGGAGCAAGCCACCCGAGCCGCCGACCTACGCGCGGCGCACCGTCTACGTCTTCGTGGACGCCTTCGACCTCGCCACGATCGCCGCGCTCAGGTACGCACGCAGCCTGCGGCCGACCACGCTGCGCGCGGTGCATTTCGTCATCGACAGGCGGCACGCCGACGCGCTGCGGCAGGACTGGGTGGGTGCCAACACCGGCATTACGCTCGATCTTGTCGACAACCCCGATCGCCGTCTCGTCCGAGCAGCCGCCAAGCTGGTAAGCGAGGAGGCTGCACTGCCCGGCGTCGGCGTCACCGTGGTCTTGCCCAGGCGGAGCTTCACCCCGCTGCTCGGGCGGCTGTTGCACGACCACACCGCCGACAAGATCGCCGCCGCGGTGAGCCGGATCCCGCACGCAGTGGCCACGATTGTCCCGTTCGACGTGCGCGGCAGGCTGGAGCAACTCAGCGAGCGCAACGGCCAGCTGACCGAAGAGCCCAGGCAGCTGGTAAACGACCGCGGCCGCGCCGGCGGCGCCGCGGCCCCAGACATGCCTGACCGGACCCGGGCCACCCATGCGCCGCCCGGCGAAGCCGCCCCACCGCCATCCGCCGCGCCGGCGTCCGGCACCGCCGACGGGTCCCGCAGTTCCGCGACGTCGCAACTCGTCCGCCCCATCGCGTCGCTGACAAGAGGAGTGCGAGCCACCGTCGAAGGACGGGTGCGCACTATCGAGATCCGCCCCGCCGGGCAGAGCACCGTACTCGCCTACGAAATCGAGGACCCGACCGGGCACCTGACCGCCCTGTTCTACGGCCGCTCGCATATCGCAGGCGTCTATTGCGGATCGCGGCTCCGGCTCAGCGGCCAGATCGGTATCGAGAACAGTCGACCAGTCATGATCAATCCGGCATACGAGCTGCTGGCAGCCGGTGAGCAGGCATGACAGCGCTAACCCGAGGCGACGGACAGCCGACGGCGGCACGCGGCATCCTGCAGACTGTGTGCGCGCGTATTCAATCGCCTGCCGAGCGCCGGAACAACGCAGCCAGCAGGAAGGGAACGCCGAAGACCGGCGCGTCGGGCGACTGTTCCTCCATCAGACGCAGCTCGACCTCGGTGAAGTCCGAGAAGATCCAGCGCAGTGCGTCGGGCGTATAGGCCAGCCCTCCGTCGAGGCGGCCCTGGCGGTAGAACTCCTCGTCGGGCAGCTCGGAGCCCATGGCGCCAGCAGCGAAGCAGGTGAGGGCAAGATGACCGCCGGGGGCGAGCAGGCGGTCCAGCAGGTTCAGGTAACTCACTCGGCGATGCGGCGGCAGATGGTGCAGGCAGCCGGAGTCATAGACCAGGTCGTACCGGCCGGACGGCAATTCGGCGGAGAAGATATCGCCGCAGTGGAAGCGGACATCGACGCCCGCCTCGCGCGCCCGCTCCTCGCCCCAGGTCACGGCGGCCGGGGAAAGATCGACGGCGTCCACATCGAAACCGAGTGAGGCAAGGTAGACGGCATTGCGCCCTGGCCCGCAGCCCAGATCCAGGGCACGCCCCGGAGCGATTACGCCACGCTCGAGGTAGGACACCAGGCTCTCGTCCGGCTTGGCAACGAAGAAGGGGACCAGCTTGGAGCGGTCGGAGTAGAACCGGTCCCACCAGGCGGAGGCGTTTCGCGTCCATCGGTCGGCGTCCGGTGTAAAAAGCCGGTCCAGCATGCGCAGGACGTCTTCCACCGTGCGGATCTCCCGGTTCACCCCCACAACCTCCTCAGACCGCAGCCGCCTATGCTGCCGCTGCTTCGGATTTTAGCCGTCATACGACACATCAACGCTGGTCAGAGAGCATTTGTCGGGTAGCCGTCGCGCGCAGAGAGTCAAACCCCGCGCACCCGGGTCACGGGGATTCCGATTGCGAGTCCGGCGCGGCCTGCGCGTCTGGCAGTGCATCCAGCCAGCGCTGACGCAGCCCGGCGAACTCGGGCCGCGCTTCGCTCATTGCCGGGCCAGCTCGCTGGCCAGCAGCCGGCCGCCGGGCCGCTCACCGGTGACCGGCACGCCGCGCAGCCAGGTCCGGCGGACAACCCCGGAAAGTGACATGCCCGCGTACGGGGTCAGCCGGTGCCGGTGGTACAGCCTGCCGGGGTCGACGATGAAGGTCTCGTCCGGCGCGAAGGCCACCAGGTCAGCGTCGCAGCCGGGGGCGATCTGGCCCTTGCCCGGCAGGCCGGCCAGCCGGGCGGGCCCGCTGGCCATCCAGCGGATCACGTCAGCGAGGTGGTAGCCGCGCGCCCGCGCCTGGGTCCAGACCACGGGCAGCGCGACCTGCACGGAAGAGATCCCGCCCCACGCGGCCGCGAACTGGCCGAGCTCGCGCATCTTGAGTTCCGGCGGGCAGGGCGAATGGTCGGACACCACGCAGTCGATCACGCCCGCGCCGAGCGCCGCCCACAGCCGCTCGCTGTTGGCCCGCTCCCGGATCGGCGGGCAGCACTTGAACTCGGTCGCGCCGTCCGGAATCTCCTCTGCGGCGAAGGCCAGGTAATGCGGGCAGGTCTCGGCGGTCAGCGGCAGCCCCTCGCGCCGGGCGGCGGTGATCATGTCCAGCCCCTCCGCGCTGGACAGGTGCAGCACGTGCGCCCGCGCGCCAGTCTGGCGCATCAGGCTTATCACGCGGGCGATGGCGGCCGTCTCGGCGGCGTCCGGCCGCGAGCGCAGGAAGGCCCGGTAAGTCGTTCCTTCCGGTCGCGGCGCGCCCGCGAGCACGCCGGCGTCTTCCGCATGAACGATCAGGACACTTTTGAACGAGGCTACGCCGCGCAGTGCCTGCGCCAGGCCGGCCTCGTCAAGCGGCGGGAATTCCGGCACTCCGGAATCGGTCAGGAAGCACTTGAACCCGAAGACGCCGGCCTCGTGCAGCGCG
>DATGVY010000449.1:0-4146 GCA_035299845.1 Streptosporangiaceae bacterium | reverse complement strand
CGCGACGCGATCGACGCCGAGCGCCGGCGCCGGCGCGAGCAGGCCGTGCCGCAGCGGCCCGCCCCGCCCGGGACGCTCGGCGACCGGCTGCGCTCCACCAGCCTGCTGGCGCTTCCCGAGGAGGACGAGGAGTGACCGCGGGAACCGCGGATCCCGGCCCGGGATCCGGCCGCCATGCTGCTCGGCCCGCAGCGTTCCCGCCGGGGCCGGTGCCGGACCGCGAATCCCTGCAGGGCTGGACACGGTGGCGGCTGACCCGCCGGGACTTCGTCCCCGCCCCGGTGATCACCGCCGCCGAGCATGCCCGGATGACGCCGCGGCAGCGGCGCCTGCACGACCTGCACCGGGTCGCGACCCACTCCAACCTGGCGATCCAGGAGACCCCGATGAGCGCCTGGGTCTCCCGGAAGATGCGGTCCCTGATCGAGACCAGCGCCTTCTGCCAGGGCCCGGACACCCGGCCCGGCCTGATGGTCAACGGCGGCGGCTGCCAGGGCAAGACCGAGGCCGCCTGCGAGACCCTGGCCTGCTTCGAGGACGAGTGGCTCGCCCTCTACGAGCAGAACCCGTCCGCTATCGCCGGCACGCTGGACCTGCACGCGCCGGCCGTCTACGTCCGCACCCCGGTCAAGGCCACCCCCATCTCGGCCTGCCAGCGGATCCTCGACTTCTACGGCGAGCCCTGCAAGGGCATGCGGCTGGAAGACCTCATCCGCACCGTCAAGAACGCGGTCTTCGACCACGGGACCAAGGCAATCGTGATCGACGACGTGACCAGGCTCAAGCTCCACCGCGAGGCCGACCAGGACGTCCTGGACCTCATCCGGGAGCTGATGAGCCTGCCCATCACCCTGATCCTGGCCGGCGTCGGGATCCCGAAATCCGGGCTGCTCCGCGACGGCCGCAAGGACCCGCGGACCGGCCAGTGGCTGTTCCCCCCGGTCAAAGACCGCGGCAGGAGCCGCAACGACGACGCCCCCGGCCAGACCGACCTGCGGTTCGACCTCATCGACCTCGACCGGTTCAGCTACGGCGCCCCGGACGGCATCGCCGCCTGGACCGCCCACCTTGTCGGCCTTGAGCAGCAGCTCCGCCTGCTGAACGACTGCGACGGCATGCTCAGCGGCGGCGGCATGCCCGAGTACCTGTTCGGCCGCACCAACGGCATCATCGGCCTGCTCAAGAAGCTCATCCAGGAAGGGTGCCGCCACGCCATCGAGACCGGCGCCGAGAAGATCACTGCCGACCTCCTTAACACCCTGGCCCTCAGCCCCGCCGACCTGCCCGGACTCGACCCCGGGGCGGGCGAGGTTCCCGACATTCCGCCGCCCCCGGCTTCCCGGAAGAGGCGCAAGCCGCGGAACACCGTCTTCGACGACCGGGGCACCCCGGCCTCCGGGACCGCAGGCTGACCCGCGATGCCCGCACCCCGGCCACTCAGCAGGAGCCTGATCCCGATCCCCGGCGAATCACTGCCGGGGTTCCTCCTGCGGCTGTCTTACCGGCTGAACCTGCCGCCTGCACGGCTCGCCGATCTGACCGGCCTGCGGTCAGTGGGCGTCAGAGGATCGCGGCTGCCTCCGGTCCTGGTGGCCGGGATCCCGGCACCGGCCCTTCCGGTCTTCACCCGCATGACCCGGATTACGGACGGCCAGGCCGACCAGCTCGGCATGGCTACCTGGCGAGGCCGCTACCCGGTCCCTGCCGCCGGCACCGCTACCGGTTACCGGCGGCTGGACAGCAGGCTGGTCTTCTCCCCGGCGACACGCTTCTGCCCGGACTGCCTCGCCGGCGACGGATCAGCCGTTCAGGAATCATTCGGCGGCCCCTGGCTGAAGACCTGGCACCTGCCCGTCGTCTTCGCCTGCCCCGCCCATCGACGGCTCCTGGAGCACTGCTGTCCCGACTGCGGCAACGTGGTGCGGCGGGGCCGGTGGCCCCGCCGCACGTCCGCTGTCTTGCCCGCAATGTGGACGACCGGGCTTCACCCCGCCCAGTGCCGGGCGGAACTCACCCCGAGCAGCGGAGGACGATCCCTTCCCGCCTGCTGCGGAGCCAGGCTCGACCAGGCAGGACACAGCAGGCAGGCGAGCGCCGCCCTCATCGACATTCAGGTCAAGATTCTTGATCTCCTGCGCCCGGACGGTCCCGCCAGCACGCTCAGCGCCGGACAGCCGGCACCGCCGATCCGCTACTTCGCCGATCTCCGGGCACTCGGGCTGCTGGCCTGCTCGACCTGGCCGGCAGCCCGGTTCCTGAGCCCTGATGAGGATGCCGCATCCGCCATCGACGAGCACGTCGCCGTGCTTGAGCGGGAAGCCGCCGGGCAGCAGGGGACTTCCTCCTCCGCTTCACGCGCCGGGTTCGACGTTCCTCCCATAGACGCTGCGGCCAGCGGCGGCCTCGCACACATCGCGGACCGAATCCTCGCCGGCAGCCCTGACGAGGTCCGCGAACGGCTCAGCAGCCTCCTGCCAACCGGCAGCTGGAAGAAAAGCGGGATCTACTGGGGCCTGCGCGCCGCCAGGTCGGCAACTCCGTGCTCTGAGGGCCTCTACGCCGCCTACGCTCCGCTTTCATGGGGATTCAGCAGGGCCGGCAGCCAGCCGGCAGGACGCCGCAACGCGGTCCTTCATCCCCGGCACTGGGGTCCCGAGAACATCCCGGCCTTCCTCCCCGGAGACTGGTACAGCCGCCACTTCACGCCAATTGAGGGCGTCAGCCTCACGTTTACCCGGCGCACCGCGGCGCTGCGACTGGTCCAGATGGTCGCCGGCGGTTCCCTCGGCGAGGCCGCTGGATTCCTGGGAACCGCATCCACGGATACCACCTGGCGCGGCAAGAGCGGGATCTACACGGCAGCGGGCCGCGTCCACGTCACGGCCAGGCAGCAGCCCGACCCGCTCGGCTTCGAGACCGCGCTGCAAGCCCTCACCCGCGAACTCGACGATCCCGCCACGCCGCTGGTCAACTACCAGAAGCGGCGCCAGGCCCTGGAGAACTGGTGCATCGACGAGGACACCTGGGCCGGCCTGACCTCACGACTGCCGCACGTTCCCGACTCGCGACGAGCAGACTTCGGGGACTGCCAGCGCCAGGTTGCTTCCGCCTACGTGTGGGTTCAGCTCACCGCCGGCGAGCACAACTTCGCCCCGCGCCCGCTCGAAGCCGTCCAGCCTCCCGAGATTCAGCACGACTGGAAACACGGCCGGCGGAGCGCAATCTGGGCCCGGATGCACGGCTGCCCGCCAGGTCCTCGCTACTCCAGTCTCAAGGCTGAACTCGACGCCCTCGCAACCTCGCTTGCCCGGACTATCGACTCAGCGCGAGGCTGAGGAACATCGCATCCTCGCGATGGCCTGCAGTGGCCAACTATCGACCCTCAGTGGCCAGCTAAAAATCCCTGTCACATGCGCTGGCACGGACCACTCCGCCCGACGTCCCGCCCGGCCGGTACAAGGCACCGGACCCGCTCCTCGCCTACCTGGAGAACCTCTGAATTATGCCGAGCAAAACACGGCAGCCATCTCTAGCAACCACGGCCCCGCTGCAACCTCCCGGCATAACGCGTACTTAGGCGTAATGCTGGTTCACCGGCCCGTCCCGGGCGCTGTGCCTGAAACTGGCCGGCACCCCGAACGCGGACCGGCCGCTGATCGGACTATGTGATTCGGCGCGCTGCCCCCAGGCCACGCATCACGCCGTTCACCGGGACGCGTGGGCCGGGCACGCCGGATCCACCAAGACCTTCCTGGGCGGCCTCGGACCAGCCCGCAAGACCGAGAAAGCCCGCCTGCAGGGCGACTACGACCGGGCGATACGCGTCATCGCCGGCATCGACGCCGCCACCCAGCCGCCACCCAGCGCCGCTGACGAGCAGGAGGAGCCGTGCGGCTGACCCCCGGGCAGCGGATGCTCAACGAGCAGCGGATCGGTGCCGCCGCCGACCAGCTGATCTCCGGCGACATCCCACCCGGCGGCCGATGCGACGTGAAAACCCTCGCATCGCTCGCCGGGGTGGACCGGTCCGCGTTCTACGGCACCCGCCCCTATGTGTCGTTGCGCGAAGACTTCGAACGCCGGATGCATGCGCTGCAGGCAACTGGAGAGCATGCCGATCCCCGGGACACCCGGATTGCCCGGCTC
>DATGVY010000448.1:0-2059 GCA_035299845.1 Streptosporangiaceae bacterium | reverse complement strand
CGTTACCATCCGCGCGACCCCGGCCAGGACCATCCGCGCGACCCCCGGCGCCCGGCCGGCCGGGCGTCAGCATTAGCTGGTACGAAGGACGGCATGGCTACCGACCATGACGACCACGATGCCCACACCGACGCCCGCGACCCCTCGAGCGACGCCCGCGGCCCCGCGAGCGACGCCCGCGACCCCGCGAGCGACGCCGGCGGCCCCGCGAGCGACGCCCCGGCAAGCCACCAGCCCGGCGACGAGTCCGCGAACCTGCGTGCGGAGGCCGAGGACCACCTTCGGGCGCTGGCCGGTCCGGAAGCGCGACTGCGGGATGACCAGTGGACGGCGATCCGGGCGCTGGTCACCGACCGACGCCGCGCGCTCGTGGTGCAGCGCACCGGCTGGGGGAAGTCAGCGGTCTACTTCACCGCGACCGCGCTGCTGCGGGCGCGCGGCGCAGGGCCGTCGGTCATCGTCTCCCCGCTGCTCGCCCTGATGCGCAACCAGATCGAGGCCGCGGACCGGGCCGGGATCCACGCCAGCACGGTGAACTCAGCCAACATCGACGAATGGGAGCAGGTCTACGCGGAGGTCGCAGACGGCGCCGTTGACGTGCTCCTGGTCAGCCCCGAGCGGCTGAACAACCCCGGCTTCCGTGACCTGGTCCTGCCCAAGCTGATCGCCGCGGCGGGAATGCTCGTCGTCGACGAAGCACACTGCATCTCCGACTGGGGCCATGATTTCCGGCCTGACTACCGGCGGCTACGGACGCTGCTTGAGGAGTTGCCGCCCGGCGTGCCGGTGCTCGCGACGACCGCCACGGCGAACGCCAGGGTGTCCCGCGATGTCGCTGAGCAACTCGGGGCAGGCGGTGAGCACGAAACCCTCGTTCTGCGTGGTCCTCTTGACCGGGACAGCCTGCACCTGGCCGTCGTGCGCCTGCCAGCCGCCCAGCAGCGGCTGGCATGGCTGGCCGAGCACATGCACGAGCTGCCGGGATCTGGCATCGTTTACACGCTGACGGTAGCCGCCGCGCATGAGTGCGCTGAGTATCTGCGCGAACGCGGCCACGCTGTCGCGGCCTACACCGGAAAAGACGATCACTCGCAGCGGCAAGCAGCGGAGAATTCCCTGCTCGCCAATGAGCTCAAGGCGCTGGTGGCCACCAGCGCCCTCGGCATGGGCTTCGACAAGCCCGACCTGGGCTTCGTCGTGCACCTCGGCGCCCCGCAGTCGCCGATCGCTTACTACCAGCAGATCGGCCGGGCCGGCCGCGGCGTCAAGCGCGCCGACGTCGTCCTGCTGCCCGGCCGCGAAGACGCCGACATCTGGGCCTACTTCGCGTCGCTGGCGTTCCCGCCCGAGCGGGTCGTCCGGACCACGCTCGCCGCGCTGGCGGAGGCTGGCCGACCGGTCTCCACCAGCGCGCTGGAAACCCGGGTGGACCTGAGCCGCGGCCGGCTGGAGATGATGCTGAAGGTGCTGGACGTGGACGGTGCGGTGCGCCGGGTGAGCGGCGGCTGGGAGGCAACCGGCCGGGCCTGGGCCTATGACGCCGACCGGTACGCCCGGGTGTCGGCCGAGCGCTCCAGGGAGCAGCAGGCGATGCTCGGCTACATCACCGCTGCTTCCTGCCGGATGGAGTACCTGCGGCGCGAACTAGACGATCCGGCGGCCGTGCCATGCGGACGGTGTGACAACTGCACGCATCAGCCGTGGAGCGACGCGGTTTCCGCGGCGGGCACGGCCGCGGCCCGTGACCGGCTGCTGCGGCCCGGCGCGGTGATCACGCCGAGGAAGATGTGGCCGACGGGGATGAAGGAACTGGCCATCGACGTGTCCGGCAAGATCCCTGCGGACCTGTCAGCGGAGCCAGGACGCGCCCTCGGCAGGCTGACCGACCTGGGCTGGGGGCCTCGGCTGCGGGCCGCGCTGGCCGTCGGCGCGCGTGATGCGCAAGTTCCTGACGAGTTCGTGGCGGCGATAGTCAAAGTCCTGGCCGCATGGGACTGGGCACAGCGGCCTGAGGGGGTGATCACGCTGCCGTCGCGGACCAAACCTCAGCTTGTACGCA
>DATGVY010000447.1:0-5402 GCA_035299845.1 Streptosporangiaceae bacterium | reverse complement strand
CTGCCGCAGCGCGCCGAGATGGCCGCGGAAGCCGCGCCGGTCCCCGGAGCCGGCCAGGTCGTCGTAGCCGCCGAACGCCGCCGCGCCCGCGGCGCCGACGGCCATGGCCGCGGCGCGGCGCCGAGATGATCCGGTCGCCGGGGCCAGCCCAGTCCGGCCCAGCCCAGCCTCGGCCAGCCCAGCCTCGGCCAGCACAGCCTGGGCCAGCACGCCGGCGATCGCCCCGGCCGCGACGGCGGGTCCCTCGAGCAGGGTGACCGGCTCGCCCCGGTGGTTGGTCCTGGCCCAGGCCGCCGGCCCGCCGGGCGGCCGGCTGGTGAGCCCGGCGTACGCAGCCCGGGCCGCCGCGGCGGCCAGCCCGCCGGTGATGGCCGCGGCGGCCAGCGCGGCCGCGCCTGCCGTCCTGGTCATCGGCTTGCTCCCGGACTGGCGGTCGCGCTGCGCCTGGGTGCCGGGCTGTGCCCCGGCTTCTCGCGGGGCCCGGCCGCCGCGCTGTGCCTGGCGGCGGGGCGGGTACTGGACGACGCCGGGGACAGGCTGGCCGACGAGGTGGGCACCGGGCTCGGCGCGGCATCCGGCGCGATGCCGTAGCTGCCGGGCTTCTGCCCGGCGAGCAGGCCGCTCAGCGCCTGCACGACCATGACCTGGCCGGTTTCGTAATTGGCATTGTCCACGCTGGACACCTCGATTCCGGTATTCCCGCTGGCCAGTTCATCGATCGCGCTGCCGGCCCCGGATCCTGGGTAGGACCCGGCCAGGACAGCGCCACGGCTGGCCGCGTTCAGCTGCTGGGTCATGGAGATCAGCGCGACGTTAGCTGGATTGGAATCGCTGGCCGTCGGCGGGGTCGCCGGGATGATCACCACGGCAAGCGTGGCCGGGGCCAGCGTCGGCGTGCTGACCTGCAGGAAGCCGTCCTGCGCGAAGCCAGCCAGGATGGCGTGACTCTGCGCCCCCGGAAGCGCCGGGCCATCCTTCGTGACGATCGCGGCGGCGAGCAGGCTGGCGGCCTCGAACTGGCCGGTGAGCTGCGGATAGGCAGCCTGCTGCGCGTTCTGGCCGGCGCCGGGGAATCCCGGCGGCGTCACCTGCTGCGCGAGGGCGGTCAGGCTGTTCTCGTTGGTCGCGCTGGTGTCGAAGAACTGCTGCTGCAGCACGACCTGGCCGGTCACGGTACCGCCCGCACGATCGACCACGGTGCTCACGCCGCTGATCACCTGCTGCTCGGCGCCCGGGGCGATGACCAGCACGACGCTCTGGCCGTCAAGCTGATGCGGGAGCAGCACCGAAGCCGCCCCCTGGGCGAATGCCTGGTCAGCCCCGACCTGCTGAGTGAGCTGGCCATTTTGCGCGCGGAGGGAGTTGGCCTCGCTGCGCAACCGCGCCTCAAGGTTCCTGAGGCTAGTCTGCAGCGGGCCGTTAAGGGCCGTCGTGCCGAGCACGATGCCGATGGCCAGGGCGAGGAACACCGCGACAATGGATACCAGGTGGTAGCGGAAGTCGATCATCAGAGCAGCCCGGTCAGCCAGAACCTGAAGGCGTCCCACTGGGCGAGAAGGAAGCCAAGGAACACCTTCGTGGGCTCGGACACGGACGCGGCAGCGACGACGGCGACGAAGGCCGCCAGCACCAGGGTGAGCAGCGCCCAGCCGGAAATGCGGCTCCGGTAGAGCCGGCTCACCCCCTTCGCGTCGACGATCTTGTCGCCAACCTTCATCCGGGTCAGCACCGCGCTCGCCATCCCGGACCTGCCCTTGTCGAGGAACTCAGCCAACGAGAACCGCATGCCGACCGCCACGATCAAGGTGGCGCCCATCTCGTCGGCCAGCAGCACGGCGAGATCCTCGCTCGTGCCCGTGGCCGGGCAGATCGCCGGCGCCAGGCCGAAGTCCCTGACGCGCGCCAGTCCGGGCGCGACCCCGTTCGGATACGCGTGCACGACGAGCTCCGCTCCGCATCTCAGCGCCCGGTCGGAGACCGAGTCCATGTCCCCGACGATCAGCCTGGGCTTGTACCCGCTGTCGATCAGCGCGTTCGCCCCGCCGTCGACGGCCACCATGACCGGCCTGAACTCCCTGATGTAGGCGCGCAGCGCCTGCAGATCCTCGCGGTGCCGGTAGCCGCGGGCCACCACGAGGACGTGCCTGCCCTCGATGCTCGTCCGCAGCTCGGGTACCCGGATCCCGTCGACGAGCAGCCCGGAGTCGCGGCTGATGTACTCAATCGTGTTGGCCGCGAACGCCTTGAGCTGGTCGGCGAGCCCCGCTTTCGCGTCCAGCATTGCCGCCGCGACCGACTCGCCGCATTGCACCGTGCCCTTCGCGATGATCTCGTCGCCGGCGTACAGGGTGCCGCCGTCGAGGCGGACCTGCTGTCCGTCGGACACGCGCTCGAAGACATCGGGCCCCATGTCGTCGACCAGCGGGATGCCGGCCTCTACCAGCAGCTGCGGGCCGATGTTGGGATAGCGCCCGCTGATACTCGGCGCGGCGTTGACCACCGCGACGGCCTCGCGCCTGATCAGGGCCTCGGCGCTGACCCGGTCCAGGTCGGCATGATCGATGATGGCGACCTCGCCGGGCTGGAGCCGCTTGGTCAGGCTCTTGGTCCGGCGACCAAGACGAGCCGTCGCCGATATGCCGGGCAGGTCCTGGGACCTGCTCCGACGAATCCCGGGTAGTTTGCGAGACAGCGCCTTCATCGCACAGTAATCTTGCCAGATCCTGCCAGCCCGGGACGCCACACGACTCTTCGGGGGCGTTATCGTGCGGGCCAGGACATTACTGGTGGCCCCCGCGGCCGGCAGGCCGGGCGGCTCCCGGCCGGGCGGCTCCCGGCCGGGCGGCCGACCGCTCCGTCGCGGCCGCGGCGAGCAGTTCCTCGGCGTGTGCCCGGCCGAACTCGGAGTTCTCCAGGCCCGCCAGCATCCGCGATAGCTCCCTGACCCGGCCATCAGCGTCGAGCCTGGTCACCCCGCTGCTGGTGACAGAGCCGTCGTCGGCCTTCTCCACCATGAGGTGCGCGTCGGCGAAGGCCGCGACCTGCGGCAGGTGGGTCACCACGATCACCTGGGCCAGCCGGGCCAGCCGGGCCAGCCGGCGTCCGACCTCCACGGCCGCCTTCCCGCCGACCCCGGCGTCCACCTCGTCGAACACGAACGTCGGCACGGGATCGGCGCCGGCGAAGACGACCTCGATCGCCAGCATGACGCGGGCCAGCTCGCCGCCGGATGCCCCCTTGTGCAGCGGCAGCCCGGGCGCGCCAGGGTGAGCCGCGAGCCTGATCTCCACCTCGTCGGCCCCGTGCGGGCCGAACTCGTCCTGCGGGGTGACCGCGACCGTCAGCCTGGCGTGCGGCATCGCCAGCGCGGAAAGCTCCGCGGTGACGTCCGCGGCGAACCGCTCGGCGGCCTTCTTCCGGCCCGCGGTGAGCTGGCCGGCCAGCTCGCCGACCTCGGCCGTGAGCGCGGTCTCCTGCCCGGCCAGCCCGCCGATCCTTTCGTCGGCGCCGTCAAGCTCGGCCAGCCGCGCCGCTGCCTGCTTGGCCCAGCCCAGCACGGCGGCCACGCTGCCGCCGTCACCGGCAACGGATCCGCCGGTGTCGCCTGACCTGCTGCCCTCCGAGCCGTACGCGCGGATGAGCCGGGCCAGGTCGGCGCGGCGCTCCTGCACGACCGCCAGCCGGCCGGGGTCGGCCTCCACCGACTGGGCGTAGGAGGCGAGCTCGGCCGCGACGTCGGATACCAGGTAGGCAGCCTCGGAGAGGCTGGCGGCCAGCGCCGCCAGCGCGGCATCGTGCTGGGCCGCCGCTTCCAGCGCGTGCCGGGCGCCGGCGAGCAGCGTCAGTGCGTCGGCGGCGTCGTACCGCCCGCTGGACGGATCGGCCTGCAGCGCCTCGTGCGCCGTCGTGGCCGCCGCCTGCAGCGCGTCTGCGTGCGAGAGCCGCTCGTCTTCTGCGAGCAGCTCGATGTCCTCACCGCTGACGGGCTCGGCCCGCTCGATCTCGGCCAGGCCCCGGCGCAGGTCCTCGGCCTCGCGGGCCCGGTCGCGCGCCTGCGACGTCAGCTCGGCCAGCTCTGCCCTGATGTCCTGGAGCCGCTGGTAGGACCGCTGGTAGCCGGCCAGCGCCGTCGCATGGCCGGGGCCGCCGAACCGGTCGAGCGCCTGGCGCTGCCGCGCGGGCCTGAGCAGCTGCTGCTGGTCGGCCTGGCCGTGCACGGCCACCAGGTCATCCGCGAGGTAGGTCAGCAGCGACACCGGCACCGGCCGGCCGCCCGCGTAAGCTCGCGACCGGCCTTCGGCGGACACCGAGCGGCTGATGACCAGCGCGCCGCCCTCGTCGTCAAGATCGCCGCCCGCCGCATTGACCTGCTTGGCCACCGGGCCGCCCGGATCGACCCGCAGGCGGCCATCCACGCTGGCCCGGTCAGCGCCGGGCCTGACCCGCGCCGGGTCGGCCCGGCCGCCGAACAGCAGGCCGAGCCCGGAGACGACCATGGTCTTGCCCGCGCCGGTCTCGCCGGTGACGACGTTGAAGCCCGGGGAGAGCTCGAGGATGGCGTCGTCGATCACCCCGAGGCCGGTGATACGGACTTCCTCAAGCATCGCCGCTCGGACCCTCCTCTCGCTGCCCGGCCGCCGCCATCGCGTGCCGGGCATCCGCCTGGCCGCGCCAGCCGGTCACCGGCAGGCCGAACTTGGCGACCAGCCGGTCGGTGAACAGCGCCCCTACCTCGACACCATCCTGGCCGGCACCGTCCTGGCCTGCGCCGCGCAGCCTGGCCAGCAGGACGGGCAGCGCTCCGCGCCGCACCTCGACCCGCGCGCCAGCCCGCAGGTCAACCCTACGACGCCCATCGCACCACAGCACCGCCCCGGGTGCCTCGCTTTGGCCGTCCCCGCCGGGCACGGGCAGCCACCTCCCCGTGCCGCCGATCACCTCGGCGGCGAGGACAGACCGCGGCGAGACCACCATCGGCCCGGCGAACAGCGCGTGGGCGCTGATGGGCACCAGCAGCAGCGCCTCGACCTCGGGCCAGACGACGGGCCCGCCCGCCGAGAACGCGTAAGCCGTGGAGCCGGTCGGGGTCGCGAACACCACGCCGTCACATCCCCACCGCGACAACGGGCGGCCGTCGACCTCGGTCACCATATCGAGCATCCGCTCCCGGGCGGCCTTCTCCACGGTGGCCTCGTTCAGCGCCCAGGTCGCGGCCGTTACCCGACCGCCGTGCCGGACGGTGACGTCTATGGTCATCCGCTGCTCTACCGCGTAGCGGCGGGCCACCACGCGGTCAACGGTCGCCGACAGGTCCTCCGGATCCGCCTCGGCGAGGAAGCCGACATGGCCGAGATTCACGCCAAGCACCGGCGCGCCGGCCGGCCGGGCCAGCTCGGCCGCCC
>DATGVY010000446.1:0-1702 GCA_035299845.1 Streptosporangiaceae bacterium | reverse complement strand
GCCGCACGCGCGGCCGCAAAGCAGGAGGCGCAGCATGCAGTTCATGCTCATTCTCAGCGAGGAGCCCGGCCTGGTCGTCACGGACGGCGAACGCCAGGATGCCGTGCAGCGGACTGGTGAGTTCGCGATGAAGATCCTCGGCGAAGGAAAGCTCAAGGGCGGCTCCCCGCTGCGGCCGGTGACCGAGGCCCGGCGGATCCGGTCAAGGAACGGCCAGACCCGGGTGACCGACGGTCCGTTCGCCGAGGCGAAGGAGGTTATCGCCGGCTACTTCATCATCGAGGCTGGCTCGCTGGACGAAGCCGTGCAGATCGCCGCCGGCTGCCCGAACGCGGAATTCGGCTCGGTCGAGGTCCGCGAGATCGTCCCGGTCGGGTGAGCGGGCGGCGCTTCGCGCTCATCCTGGTCAGGAACGAGCGTTCCGCGCACGCGTCAGCTGCCGAGCTCGGCCGCCTGACTGGCGAGTTCGCCGCGTGGGTGGCGGCCTTGCGCCGCTGGCGGCTGCTGGTGACGGCGGGCGCAGCCGCCGAGGGCGACCAGGGCGCGGTGCGCGGCTGCCTCATCGTCGCGGCCAGCGACGCGCTGTCGGCCAGGTCGCTGGCGGACTCCTGCTCGGCCGCGGCCGGGCATCGTGTCACGGTGCTCGAGCTCGATGCCGTCGCCGCGGCAGTGCCCGTGCCGCCGGCGGCAGGCCGGAGCGCCGCATGAGCGACGACGACATTGGCGGCCTGCTGGCGGAGACCTTCCGCGCCGAGTGGCCGCGGCTGGTCGCGCTGGTGATGCGGATCGCCGGCGACCTGCAGGTGGCGGAGGATGTCGTGCAGGACGTGCTGGTGATCGCGCTCGACCGCTGGCCGCTAGCCGGCGTTCCGGACAACCCGCCCGCCTGGCTGATGACCGCGTGCCGGAACCGCGCGCTCAACGTGCTCAGGGACAGCAGCCGCGCGAAGGCGCGCGAGCTCGGCCTCGCGCAGCTCGCCAAGGCCGGCACCATGCCCGGGGCCGAGCCTGGCGAGGAAGCCGGCGGCGAGCCGGGCGGCACGAGCCAGCCGGAAATCCCCGATGACCGGCTTCGGCTGATCTTTATCTGCTGTCATCCTGCGCTGCCGCTGGACGGCCAGGTTGCGCTGACCCTGCGAATGGTGGGCGGCCTTTCGACGAATCAGATAGCCCGGGCCTTCTGCGTGCCGGACGCCACGATCGCGCAGCGGATTGTCCGCGCCAAGCGCACGCTGGAGCAGCGCCAGGTGCCGTTCGAGGAACCATCCGGGTCAGACCGCGCGACCAGGCTTCCTGCCGTCCTTGACGTCATCTACCTGATATTTAACGAGGGTTACCTGGCCAGTGCCGGCGACCAGCTCACCCGCAGCACGCTGGCCAGTGAGGCAGACCGGCTGGCCAGGCTGCTGACCGACCTGCTGCCGTCCGAACCGGAGCCATGGGCGCTGCTCGCGCTCATCGCCCTGCAGCGCAGCCGCGATCCCGCCAGGACCGCGGACGACGGGCGCCTGCTCACCATGGAAGAGCAGGATCGCGGCAGCTGGGACCGGCAGCTGATCGCCGACGGCCTGGCGGCGCTGGACAGGGCCGAGCAGGTCAGCCAGTTCGGCTCGGCGGGCCAGCCTGCTCCGGCGGGTCTGGCTGCTCCGGCGGGTCTGGCTGCCCCGGCGGGTCTGGCTGCTCCGGCGGGTCTGGCTGCTCC